>JBGUYG010000029.1:0-10091 GCA_045118535.1 Paludibacteraceae bacterium | reverse complement strand
CCATCTTCTGTCATCATAAATGATTCCAATGACGTTGGAGTTGTCATAAAGTATTCGTACTGCTTGATTTCTGGATAATGAAGAATACCGCATAAACTACTTGTTATTTCATTCAATTCATTATCGTCGTACAATTCTCTAAGTTTATTATAAACCTTCACATTTTTTCGCGTCTCATTATCTAATTGGGTAAAGAGAGTTGTTTTTGATTCTACATTTTTTGAATGAAAAACATATTTATCCGTAAGCAAATCTTTATATTGCTTCTTTGTTATTTCTTCAGGAACAATAATAATGTTGTTCTCAGCAGAAAAAGTAGAATAACCATTAATAGAATCTACATAATAATTAACATTATTTACAGGAATAAACTCTTTAATATGTGAGAAGTCAACACCAATTTGATTTACTGTTCCTCTTTTGAATGCTGCAAACAGCATAATGATACTTAATGTAATAAACAATTTTTTCATTTATAGTTTTATTTTACTAAATTCGTCTATTATCTCATATTCTTAGAAGTCCGCTGTGTTGCTTTGTTTGAATATTGTGAAACAAACCATTACGTCACGGGACGAGATTATTATCGATCCAATTCTTCTTGCAAATAACTATATACATAGCCAGAAGACTGAAAATATAAGCCTGTTTTCGGATTATTGAGTTTCTCAAAAAAACGTGAGTTATACATCGTGTCGAACGCTTCTTGCATCGTCAAGCCACGTTCCTCCATGAGACGAGAGATAAGGTCTTTCACTATATCCTCTTTCATATTCTGAAATTCTGCCTGCGATACGTTCATTGTTTAATCAGTTTATCAATTGCCCTTTGTGTGCAAAAAGCGTATTGAAAAGTGATACCTTTTGGATATTGTATGCGTTGCAGAAACTGCTCAAACGAGATATAACCTTGCTTAAAGCGTGTTATCTGTGCACCGACAGTATCGTTTGCAATTGGTCCAAACACTACATCGTAATCGTGCAAGGTGCGTCCCTGTGGGTCAGCACGATGATTATAGACAAAATGTGCCCATTCTTCGGTATAAGCCTCAAAACGTTTGTACTTAAACTCTTGCAAGAATTTTTCGTCGAAACGATATACATTGACCACTGGAGGCAACTCAGCAAACTCCGCTTTAAACTGTGCCATTTCCAAGGCTTGGTCGTAGTTCACAGAGAGATAGAACGCACGTCCGAAATCCTTATTGGGTCTGGATTTCAACAAGTCAATACGCCCAATATCCACCGTTGAACCATGGTAGAGAATCATAGATTACCTCCTTTCCTTCTGCAGTATTCTTGTAAAGTTTGCAGATTGTCCTCTACGGAAAGCGTGTGCATGATATTATAATGTTTCTCGCACAGAGTCAACGCTCCATACTGCTGAAGATAGCGGTATGATTGTACCTCCGAAACATTATGCTTGTGAGCAAATTCTGCCACCAGCAATACGAGGTATTCAATCTTATCCATTACCGTTTTTGCCATGTTTTAAACTTCCTTGCAACTTCGCCCACAAAGTTACTACATTTTTTTGAATTACAAAACAGTGCGAAAATGACAGAAAAAACCAGCTAATTTCCCACTACAATGTTATTTCTCTCAACTATACATCTTTCGGCACATAAAAAAATACCTGCCCCAGAGCGGAGCAAGTATCTTTTATCATAATTTTACCCTAACAGCGATTAGAAGTTAACAGGAGCGAAGATTTTGCCTTTCGACACTTTGGTAATCTTACCGTATTTCTGCTCAATCTGCTTGGTGTTAATCAATTTCGGGTCGCCCACAATCAGGATAGAAACAGGCTTATTTTGTATGTTTTCCTTGTAGAACTTAACAATATCTTCGAACTTCAGGTTGTCAATAGCAGCCATTCTGGTGCGTGCAGGGTCGTCAGTGTAACCCATCTCACGCCAACGGTCGTAGGTTTGACTCTTGCGGCGGAATGACGGTTTGTTGGTCATCGTGCGTTGACGGAGTGCTGCCTTGATAGGTTCTATTTGGTCAGAATTCTCAGGCATATTATTCACGAGGTCCATAAACACATCCACTGCATCAGCTACTTTGTCGGATTGCGTACCGATAGTGCCAAAGAAATATGAATCTTTTCCTGGATATTCACCTGCAATCATATACCCCCCTGCAGAGTAAGCCATAGAGCGTTTGGTACGAATTTCATCCAAAACAAGTCCCGAAAAACCACCTGAAAAGTACTGATTAAATGCTTGGAAAAGCACAGCATCTTTAATAGAATACGGGGTGCCTTTTATGTAGAAATAAATCTGTGCCTGCTGTAAGTTGGAGTTTGGCAAGAAGAGAACCTGCGACTTAGCATATTCCTTCTTTTCACGCACAAAAGGTGACTCTGATTTCAGCACATTTTCCTGCAATGGCAACGCTTTTTCCACCTCTTCTATCGAGCGATTACCAACATAGTGTGCATCCAGTGCGTACTTGGTTGCGTTGAGGAAAGTGGTATTCACCTTAACGAGTTCCATTTCATAAACGTCTTTGAAAGGAAGCATATCAATGTACTCCGACTTATTGCCATACATAATATAATCCAGCAATGCAGGTGCTTGTGCCTCGTCTGCTTTCGACATCGTCATACGTGCACGGAGCTCGTTACCTTTGATGTTTTGGAACTGCTTGTCATCGTGTTTGGGCATCAAAATTTGCAGGTTGACGAGACGGCAAATATCTTCCAGGTTCTTGTCCTCGCCGATGATGCTGATCGTAAGATAACTTTCGTCAACACTATAAGTACAACGTCCACCGAGTTCGGTCAAGCGTTTGCGGAACGATTGTGCATCGTCAAGTGGTTGCATACCTGCCACGTTCATCATATCAACAGCATATTCCAACATCGGCATCTTTTCTGTACCCACTCCGTAGCGGAGAGTGAGGGTAAACACATCGTTTTTAGGATTCTTGGTGTAATGCAAACGCACGTTGTCGTAGAGTTGTTTCACGGTAACGTCGTTCATATCAACATACGAAATTTTAACTTCACCTTCGGGAATCTGCTTAAACATTTTAGAATACTCTGTTTCAACGCCTTTAATGGGTTCAAGTGGCTCAATCTTTGGCTTAGCCAATTTATTTTTCTTCGGCGTTCCTTCATCAAAGGAGAGCGTGAGGTGGTCAGCATCAAGATACTTCTTTGCCACACGTTGAATGTCCTCTTTGGTAACTGCTTGAATGCGTTCCAATTCAGTAAAAATATCGTCTATAGGGAGTTCGTAAATGAAGCAACGAACAAGCGAACCCATCTTACCAGAAAGCGAACCCATTTGACTATTAGAACTTTCAAAAGCGAGTTTGTTGGTCAAAGTAGCCTCCTTTTTAACCATTTCAAGTCGCCAATCTTCGATCTTGCCATTTTTCAATTTATCCACCTCGCGGAAAATGATTTTCTCGGTAGCAGAAAGCGACTCGTACCGCCGTTGGTTAACATCGTAGTAGGGAATAGCAAAAATCGAAATGCGACCCATATCGCGTCGTGCATCAAGGCTTGCACTTGCCATAGAAACATCACCGTCCATAGACAGTTTATCCAGAAGACCCGTGCTGGAATTATTGGAAAGCAGTGAGATGCAAACCTCCAATGGAACAAGGTCTTCGCTCTTGGCATTAACACCTTTGTAAGTCCAAATAAATTGTGGATAGTAGCCAATTTTGAAGGATTTTTTAGGATTACCCGCAAAACTCGTCTCTGGATATTGCTTGCGTGCAGGCAGTTCTTTGGGTTGCAAACGGCCGAATGTCTTTTCAATCAAAGGTTTAACGGTCTCCGTGTCAAAATTACCGACAAGGATAAGCGCCATATTGTTCGGCACATACCACGTATTATAAAACTCAATCAAACGGCTCAAACGAGGATTTTTGAGGTGCTCGGGCAAACCGATAACAGCACGCTCGTAAGGATGACCAGCATACACCTCTTCGAAATATTTTTGGGAGATACGCGAGCTGATTGCATCTTCATACATGTTGTACTCCTCAAAAACGTTTTCAAGTTCGGCTTGGAAAGTACGGAAAACAGGATTCATCATACGGTCGCTATAAATAGTGAGCCAACGCTCCATCTGATAACCTGGGAAGTTACCCACATAGCAAGTCATATCATACGAAGTGAAGGCATTAACACTCTCCGCACCAACACCAATACCGTTAAGGAGGTTGAAGAAGTCATCTGTGGTAGCGTATTTAGCGGCTTCACGCGATGCTTCGTTAATCTTGGTTATCAGTTCCTCGCGAACGACTGGGTCAGTGGCATCAGCATACTCATCATACATGCGGATAATGTCCTCGTAGAGCGGCTTTTCTTTCTCCCAATCCACAGCCCCAATCTTATCCGTCCCTTTAAAAAGCATGTGTTCGAGGTAGTGTGCCAAACCCGTGTATTCAGCGGGTTCATCGATAGAACCTGCTCGTACGGCAACATAACCATTCACGTCAGGTTGGTCGTGGTCTTCCCAGAGATAGACGGTCAAACCATTACTCAGTTGATAAGTTGACAGACCCTCGCGGCTCTGTGCAAAAACCGTCATACCAACCAAAACCAGCACGACGGAAAGAAAAATTCGTATCTGTTTCATAAATTTATGTATTAAATTGTTACTTGTGTAATTTTGCAAAAGTACAAAAAAATGATAATAGAACAAAAATGATTTATGAAATAAAAAAGCATTTTGCAGTTTTTGAGGAAAAAGATATGCTGTTTATGCTGATACTTGTCTTGCAGAATTATTTGGGTATATTGAGTTTCAAAATGATAGAATGCTACATACTCTTTTTGTTGTTATGATGAATTTTAGTACTTTTGCATAAATAGTTAAACTTATTGTGTAAATTTTTGCGATAACCTTTAACCTTTTGACATTCTTTGTTTTTGGCGAAAATAGAACTATAAAATGCGATGAAAGCATGAAAAATAATATATCACCTATACAAGACGAAATCGTTCTCTACCAATCGGAAGATGGCAAGGTGAAAGTTGATGTACTTTTTCAAGACGAAACGGTATGGTTGACACAAGAGCAAATGGCAATGCTCTTCGGGAAGGGGAGATCAACTATTACTGAACATATTGGCAACATCTTTTCAGAAGGCGAACTGCAAGAAGAAGTGGTATGTCGGAAATTCCGACACACCACCCAACATGGTGCTATTTCGGGGCTTTCTCAAACACAAGAGGTCAAGTATTATAACCTCGACGTCATCATCTCTGTTGGCTATCGGGTAAAGTCACGACAAGGCACGATGTTCCGCATTTGGGCTACACAACGCCTGCGAGATTACATTATCCGTGGCTATGCTCTGAATGAAGAACGTTTCAAGAAAGGTTCTTCTATGAATTATTTCCGCGAATTGATAGAAAAGATTCGCGAGATACGATTGGAGGAAAAAGTCTTTTATCAACAAATCAAAGACATCTACAAGACAAGCATTGATTATGACCCTTCGAATGAAATCACTATCCAGTTCTTCAAGGAAGTACAGAATAAACTGCTATGGGCTGTTAGCGAGAAAACGGCTGCAGAGTTGATTTATTATCGGGCAAACTCCTCACTCCCATTGATGGGACTCACTTCAACAAGTGCTTTAGAGAAAGTGAAGAAGCAGGATATCCTTGTCGGAAAGAATTATTTGAACGAAAATGAACTACGAGCCTTGAAACTGATTGTTGAGCAATACCTCGCTTACGCAGAAGCACAGGCATTGGCTCATCGACCGATGTACATGAAAGACTGGAAAGAACGTCTGGATGTTATTCTGAGACTGAATGAACGTAATGTGCTGGAGGGTCCTGGGAAGATTTCTCATGAATTGGCAAAACAGAAGGCTGAATTAGAGTATTCGAAATATAAGGAACAAGAAAAGGAGCAAATTCATTTGGAAAGTATTAAGGAGTTGGATAGAGACATCAAACAACTAAAAGAAAAACAATAACGGTATGTCACTCTTGGACAAAAACATGTTAGAAATAACAAAACTATAATAAATACTCAATCTGTACAATACCTCGTAAGATGTAAAAATATAACCATGGAAATTTTATACGAAGATAATCACCTCATTGCTGTCAATAAGAATTGCCATGAACTCGTGCAAGGCGATAAAAGTGGCGATGTGTCGTTGATAGAGATGCTCAAAGACTACCTCAAAACGAAGTATAACAAGCCCGGGAACGTTTTTTTGGGCAGTCCGCATCGCATCGACAGACCCGCTACGGGCGTAGTTTTGTTCGCTAAAACAAGCAAAATGCTCACGCGGATGTGCGATTTATTCCAGCATAAAGACGAGCAAATCGACAAAATCTATTGGGCTATTGTCAAAAATCGTCCACCACAAAATCAAGGTCGCTTGGAGCATTTCCTCAAAAAAAATGAACAGCAAAACAAATCGTACGTGGTGGCTGCCAACGAAGCCGATAAACACATCAAAAAAGCCATTTTGGAGTACCAACTCATCGCCCAATCCGACAATTATTATCTGTTGCAAATCAAACTGCATACGGGTCGCCATCATCAAATCCGCTGCCAACTTGCCCATATCGGTTGCCCCATCAAAGGCGACTTAAAATACGGTTTTGCTCGGAGTAATGCGGACGGATCCATCTGTTTGCACGCACGGCAAATCAGTTTTATTCATCCCGTTTCGAAGCAACCCATCTGTATAGTAGCACCAACGCCTCAGGATAACTTGTGGCAAGCCTTCACCGAAAAGGTGGCTCCTACCACGCAATAGGCGACAAGTGATGGGCTTGTAAGTAGGCATTAGCCTGCGAAAAATGATGACAGCCGAAGAAACCCCGTGAAGCCGAAAGTGGACTCGGGTGTGGTGCCATCAAAACACAGTGCTTGCGTTTGTCGATAAACTTGCCTTTTTGCTGTGCATAGTTGCCCCAGAGGATAAAAACGACGTTTTTTTTGCGTTCGTTGATGAGGCTGATGGTCGTGTCTGTAAAATCCTCCCAACCCTTATTTTGATGGCTTCCAGGTTCGTTCAGACGCACCGTAAGGATAGCGTTCAGCAACAAAACACCCTGCTTCGCCCAACGTTCTAAGTTACCCGAAACGGGTGGTGCAATATGCAAATCGGATTGAATCTCCTTGAAGATATTGTGCAACGATGGGGGGAAAGGCACGCCGTCATTAACGCTGAAACACAAGCCATTCGCCTGCCCCACGTTGTGATACGGGTCTTGCCCAATGATTACCACTTTGACCTGCTCAAAAGGGCACAAGTTGTAGGCGTTGAAAATCAATTTTGCGGGTGGAAAGCACTTCTCTTGCTGGTATTGCTTCCGCACAAACGAAGCGAGGAGTTCGAAATACGGCTTATCAAACTCCGTCTGCAACAGTTCTTTCCACGATGCTTCAATCTTTACGTCCACCGCTTTAATCGTCTAAAATCAAGAAGGAATCGCCATAAACGCCAAAACGATATTTCTTTTTCACGGCAGTTTCATACGCCTCCATCACCTGTTTGTAGCCACCAAAAGCACATGTGAGCATCAATTTGGGCGAAAAAGGTTGATAAAAACTCGTCAGAAAAGCGTTCATCGTAACGAATTGGTAGGGTGGGAAAATGAACAGGTTCGTCCAACCGTCGAACTTCTTAATTGTGCCACTCAAGCCTGCCACCTGTTGTATCGCGCGTGCCACTTCTGCCCCAACCATACAGATGCGTTTGCGTTTGAGGAGGCTATCGTTGACCTGCTCCACCAACTTATCGTCAATACAAACCGGGTCAGCTTCGATTTTGTGTTTGTACAAATCCTCCACCTCAATGCGTTTTGAAAGTCCCAAACCGATATGGGAAGTGAGCATTCCAATCTTAACGCCGTTGATTTCGAGTTTGGCAACCATTGATTTGGACACGTTCAACGCCGACATCGGTGCTTCAATAGAGCCATCTTTTTGGGCAAAAATGGTTTGGAAACGCTCAAAATCCATCTCTTTGACGGGATAATCAAGGAAAATCTTCTCGTATTTTTTCTTATCCGCTCCATCCAAAGGACGATAAACATAGTCTGGAAGTGGCATTGAACCAATGGCAAACAATTTTTCTTTGAAGTTTTCTTGGTAATCGCTCAAAAAACGTACTGTACGCCCGCGAGAAGTCGTATTATCCAACACTTCGGCGATAATGTTCGTATCATCATCAAAAAATATCTTATTTCCGATACGAATTTTGCGTGCTGGCTGGACTTGGATGTCCCAAAATTTATTGTTTTCACCGCCTAAATCACGCTGTAAAAAGACGGAAATAGACGCTAACGTTTTCTCTTTGGTCGCCTTGAGCTTAGAGGGCAACACTTTGGTATCATTAAAAATCATGACATCATCTTCGCCAAAATAATCCACAATATCCTTCACATTTTTGTGTTCGATTGTGTTCGATTTGGCATGCAACACCATCATTTTGGCATCATCACGGAACCGTAGCGGATACTGAGCCACTAAATCAAGCGGTAAATTGTAATGGAATTCACTTAATCTCATATCTCTTTTTTTAACTTGCTATTTTGGTTTGGAATTGTTCGATGGTCATAATATCGTTTTCGCCGAACTCTCCCAAACGTGTACGCCGCAGGGCTTTCAAATACGCCCCACAGGCTAATTTTTCACCTATATCTCTCGCCAAAGCACGAATATACGTACCTTTGGAACACACAACTTTAATCTCGGCTTGCATCTTTTCGGCATCAAAATGCAGCAATTCAATGCTATCAATGGTCAATAATTTGGCTGGCAACTCAACTTCCCGTCCTTTTCGAGCCAATGCGTAAGCCCGTTTGCCGTTGATTTTAACTGCCGAAAACGCGGGCGGTACTTGCCATTGTTCGCCCAAAAACAGAGGCAATACGGAACGCACTTTTTCTTCCGTGATATGCTCTGTGGAAAAGGTTTTGTCAACGGGTTGTTCTTCGTCAAAACTGGGCGTGGTAGCCCCCAACTGCAAAGTCGCAATATATTCCTTCGTTTTTGCCTGCAAGTCGTCTATTTGCTTGGTTTTCCGACCTGTACAAACGAGCATAACGCCCGTTGCCAAAGGGTCTAATGTACCTGCATGCCCCACTTTTAGGCGTTTGATGCCCAAGGTATGACAAATCGTGTTGCGAATCTTGGCAATGAGGTCAAAACTCGTCCAGCCGTAGGGCTTGTCAAAAGCCAGTATTTCGCCTTCCAAAAAATCCATCACACCAACGTCAAAATAACAATCGTTAAACCCACCGTACAACAATACAGTGCAAAATAAGTCAATTTTTGCTTACTAACGACCCGAATCATAAACTTACAAGCCAAACAACCCACGATATATGCCGAAATGAAGCCCACCAACAGCACGCCCCACTCAAAAGCAACCTCAAGGGTGCCACGCAATATATCCACCAAATCCAAAAAAGCCTCGCCCAACACGGGAATAATCACCATCAAAAACGAAAATTGTGCAATTTCTTCCTTTTTGACGCCACACAATAATCCAGTCGCAATCGTAGTCCCACTGCGGCTCAACCCCGGCAATATAGCAACTGTCTGAGCAAGTCCCACGATAAACGAATCGCCGTATGTGATTGTATGCCCTGCCCCGTTGCGTCTTTTGTTTATCCGTTCGCTCACAAAAAGCAACGTTGCCGTGATAAGCAAACCGATTCCAACCAACAAAAGACTTCTCCCAAACAGGTTTTCCACCTCGTCTTTGAAAAACAATCCCACAACCATAATCGGTACCAACGAAAGCAAAATTTTAGCACAATACTCTTTTTGGTCGTTCCAACTGACCGTCGAAAACGTTCCCTTAAAAATTTCCGCTAATTCCTTGCGAAAAACCGTCAGAGTTGATAAAACAGTAGCACAATGCACCACGATAGCAAAAAAAAGATTGCCTTCACTCGCCGTTCCAAACAAGTGATGCATAATCTCCAAATGTCCCGAACTTGAAACAGGAAGAAACTCCGTAAGTCCTTGAATTATACCGAGTAAAAGTGCTTCTACCCAACTCATTATCCTTATTTTTCTTTATTCTTGGGTTGATACAAAATGGCAAAAATCATACTGACAAACCCGAACAAACACA
>JBGUYG010000028.1:0-4986 GCA_045118535.1 Paludibacteraceae bacterium | reverse complement strand
GAATACTTTCAAAAGTGTTAAGAATGTAAGCATAGGCAGTCAGACGATTTCCAATTACCTCACCTTCCTGTCCGAATCGTTCCTGCTAAATAAAGCCATACGCTACGATATAAAAGGCAAGAAATACATCAACACGCTATCCAAATACTATTTCTCTGACATAGGTTTGAGAAATGCCATCCTTGATATGCGCCAACAGGAAGAGACGCACATCATGGAGAATATCATCTACAACGAGCTTATCACGCGTGGCTATAGTGTAGATGTTGGAATGGTGGAGATAAAGAAGCAAGACAAGGATGGCAGGTGGGTTCGCATCCAGCTTGAAGTGGACTTCATTGCCAGCCTTGGAAGCAAGAAATACTACGTGCAGTCGGCATTGTCTATACCAGACAGAGAAAAGGAGATACAGGAGTCTCGTTCACTGACGAACATCCATGATTCTTTCAAGAAGATTATCATCGTGAAGGACCACATCATGCCACGTCGCAATGAAGATGGCATACTGACAATCGGCTTGTTCGACTTCTTACTCAAAGAAGATAGTTTGGATATGTAATTACAACTAATATCAAAAATAAGATTTTTTCTATTAAAGGAAAATGAGTACTTTTGCGTTAAATGAAAGAAAGTTTAATAAAATTTGAAGGTAAGCCCATTGAAAAACTGATAGATGTAGTTTCTAAAGCAATCGGAACTATATATGAACCTCGTCAGATTGTCAGAAAAGCAGAAGCGGAAGCAAAAGCAGAATCTATCAAGGAAATTGAACATGCTAAAACAAAAGCGATTATCGAGGGTAATACAGAAAAGGCAGAATATCTTGATAAAATAAGCAACAGGTTGGTAAATAAAGAGACTAAACGGCAAAAGAATATAGAGGAAGTGGTTTCAACAGCAGGGAGAATTTTAGAAGCGGAAAAGGATGTTTCTAAAGAACCAGTAAATCCAGATTGGACTACTCGCTTTTTTGATATAGTACAAGATGTCTCTGACGATGAGATGCAGTTTTTGTGGGGGCAAATCCTTGCAGGCGAAATAAAGCAGCCAAAATCATATTCGCTAAGAACTCTAGAATTGTTGCGTAATATGACGAAAGAAGAAGCCGAGTTATTCCAGAAAGTTGCACAATTTACTCTTTTGCAAAAAGATGCTTTTCTATTTTCATCTAATGGTGTTTTAGAAAAATTCGGCATTTCGTATTCCACCATAGCTAAATTGATTGAAATAGGATTATTACAACCTGGTGATTTTGTTACCAAAAATTATCCTTCTGAGAAAACAAACGATAAAAAGACAGGTATTGTTTATGGAAATTTAGTGGTAATTATCAATCAAAAAGCATCTGCTAATACAATTTCTATTCCAATCAGACTGTTTACTACGCCAGGAAAAGAATTAGCTCGATTAATCAGTATTACTCCAAGTATAGATTATATCAAAGAATTAGCCTCAACAATAAAACGAGAAGGTGTTACGGTCGGCTATTCTCAGATTATTTGTATTGATGAAAATGGTTCAATTCAATATTCTCAATCTGTAATCGAATTATAGCATATAAAGTTTTCACTATGGTTTTGTATACTGGTCAATAAGATACTTATGACATACAGACTTATGAACATACTTTTAGACACCAACATTGTCATCCCCTTGGAGGACATCAGCCGAATACTGGATTCCTCTTTTGCTGAGATGCGGAAATTGGCTGCAGAACAGCAGCATTGTCTGTATGTTCATTTCTTCTTTTTGACAATTAAACCTTGACTTCCTCCTGCATCAAAGATGAATTTTCTACCTCCGTCTTCTATAAGGAAAGTATCTCCTGAGCCAGTTTTCAATGCTGTAAATTTTAAACTCATATTCTTTTTCCCAGTTTCGCAACAGGCAGATGTTGCAAATCAATACTTTTTAATAACAAACTAACTTACCATATAAAAAGGGTGCAATCTTTCAATTACACCCTTTCTTTATATTCTTTACTTCACTTCCTCAAATTCCACATCTTCGGCATCGGGGGCTTTGTTGTTCGTGGACGTGTTGTCGGTCGCCGTTGGATTGCCCGCTTGTGCGTTGGCTGCGTTTTGTGCCGCGTACATCTCGTTGCTTGCGGCTTGGAAGGCATTCATCAACTCGTTGTTGTACCTCTCGCAAGCGTCCGCATCCTTCTTCTCGTAAGCCTCCTTCAAGTTCTTCAAAGCCTCTTCAATCGGTGCTTTCTTGTCCGCAGGAATCTTGTCGCCCACCTCTTTGAGTTGCTTCTCCGTTTGGAAAATTGTCGCATCGGCTTTGTTGAGCTTATCTATCTTCTCTTTTTCGGCTTTATCGGCTTCCGCATTGGCTTCTGCCTCGGCTTTCATACGCTTGATTTCTTCGTCCGACAAACCACTTGACGCCTCAATACGTATATTTTGTTCCTTGCCAGTCGCTTTATCCTTTGCCGAAACGTTCAAGATACCGTTCGCATCAATATCAAACGTAACCTCAATCTGCGGAACGCCTCTCGGAGCGGGCATGATGCCGTCCAAATGGAAGATTCCGATTTGTTTATTTTGGTTCGCCATTGGACGCTCACCTTGCAACACACGTATCTCCACAGACGGTTGATTGTCGGCTGCCGTTGAGAAAATCTCCTGTTTCTTGGTCGGAATGGTCGTGTTGGCTTCAATCATCTTCGTCATCACACCACCCATCGTCTCAATACCTAAACTCAACGGCGTAACGTCAAGCAACAAGACATCTTTCACTTCGCCCGTCAAAACACCACCTTGAATAGCCGCTCCAATCGCTACCACCTCATCGGGATTAACGCCCTTTGAAGGTGCTTTACCGAAGAATTTTTGCACAGCCTCTTGTATGGCAGGGATACGAGTCGAACCACCTACCAAGATGATTTCGTCAATTTGCGAAGTAGTCAAGCCTGCACTATTCAGAGCCGTCTTGCAAGGTTCAATCGTTTTCTGAACCAAATCATCAATCAACTGCTCAAATTTAGCCCTCGTGAGGGTCTTAACCAAGTGGGTAGGCACGTTATCCACAGGCATAATGTACGGCAAGTTAATCTCCGTAGAAGTTGTGTTAGAAAGTTCAATCTTGGCTTTCTCGGCTGCTTCTTTGAGTCGTTGCATTGCCATCGGGTCTTTGGATAAATCGGCTCCAGCGTTATCATTTTTAAATTCTTGCACCAACCATTCAATGATTCGGTGGTCAAAATCATCACCACCAAGGTGCGTGTCGCCAGCCGTTGCTTTTACCTCAAAAACGCCGTCGCCCAACTCCAAAACAGACACATCGTGCGTACCACCACCGCAGTCAAAAACGACAATTTTCATATCCTTATTGGACTTGTCCAAACCATACGCCAAAGCCGCTGCAGTAGGTTCATTGACGATTCGTCTTACATTCAAACCTGCAATTTCGCCCGCTTCCTTCGTGGCTTGACGCTGACTGTCGTTAAAGTAAGCAGGAACAGTGATGACTGCCTCTTTTACCTCGGTTCCAAGATAATCTTCTGCCGTTTTTTTCATCTTTTGCAAAATGATAGCGGAGATTTCTTGTGGCGTGTACAAACGTCCGTCAATATCCACACGGGGCGTGTTGTTGTCGCCTTTTGCCACTTTATAAGGCACGCGTGCAATCTCTTTGTCCAAACGGTCGTAGGTCTCACCCATGAAACGTTTGATAGAATAAACCGTCTTTTGTGGGTTCGTGATAGCCTGTCTTTTGGCAGGGTCGCCCACTTTACGTTCGCCTCCTTCAACAAATCCAACCACCGAAGGAGTCGTTCTTTTGCCTTCCGAATTAGGAATTACTATCGGTTCGTTACCTTCCATCACAGCAACACACGAGTTCGTGGTTCCTAAATCTATACCAATAATCTTTGCCATAATTATTTCAAATTTAATAAGTTAATATGCTTTTTTTCTGCGTCGTTTTCAACGCACAATCACTCTGATTAAGTCAAACTGTGTGCCACTCTATAATTACTGCCATTTTGGCATAGTTGCAAAAAATCGATACTTTTCTTTTGTAATTTTGTATAAAATTTATTATTTTTGCGGGAAATAGTGAAAAAAGTTGACAAAACTCAGTGTAAATATAAATAAAGTAGCAACTCTACGCAATTCTCGGGGTGGAAATTTGCCCGATTTGTTGGCTTTTGCGAAGGCTTGCGAAAAGTTTGGGGCAGATGGCATAACGGTGCATCCACGCCCTGACGAGAGGCATATTCGCCATCAAGATGTGTTGAATTTGAAGCCTTTGCTAACCACCGAACTGAACATCGAAGGGTATCCTGCCAAAGCGTTTTTGGAATTGGTTCTGCGGGTCAAACCTGCACAGGTAACCTTGGTGCCCGATTCGCCCGACCAAATAACGAGCAATCACGGCTGGGATACGGTTGCCAATGCGGCTTTTTTGAGTGAAGTCGTGGCGATGTTGAAAGGCAACGGCATTCGTGTCAGTTTGTTCGTAGACCCTGATGAAAAGATGGTAGAAGGGGCGAAAAACGTGGGAGCCGATCGGGTGGAGTTGTACACGGGACCGTATAGCGAGCAGTACGAGTCGGGCGACAAAGAGAAGGCGATTGAGAAGTATTTAGTGGCAGCGAACGTGGCACATTCGTTGGGTTTGGGCATCAATGCAGGGCACGATTTGAATCGCACGAACTTGCACTATTTATTGGAAAAAATCCCGTTTATTGCGGAGGTTTCTATCGGGCACGCACTCATTAGTGATGCTCTTTATTTGGGCTTGGAACAGACCATTAAAGCCTATAAAAACTGTTTAATTTGATTATAAACAAAAATAAAATATAAGATGATTTTTTTACAAATAGAAACTGAAAACTTTTTAGACGAGGCTGCAGCAGTGGCTGAAATGGAGCAAGAGTCAATTAACCTCCTTCAAATGGCGAGTTATGGCGGTTGGATTATGGCCGTTTTGCTATTCCTTTTAGTTTGGGCGTTTTACCTATTCTTCAAACGT
>JBGUYG010000027.1:0-45265 GCA_045118535.1 Paludibacteraceae bacterium | reverse complement strand
TTTCTATATCAAAAATGCGGATGCTATCAATCTCGTCGCCAAAAAAATCCAACCGATATGGATTTTCAAAATTATAACCAAAAATATCTACAATTCCCCCTCTGATAGCGAACTGTCCAGGCTCATACACAAAATCCACTTGCACAAATTTTCGCTCCAAAAGTTGGTCTATCAACGTTGAGATAGGAATCGTTTGCCCCACATTAAAATGCAAAATATCGTCCTGCAACAGCTGTTTTGTGGGCGTTACTTCCGCAATCGCTTCGGGATACGTTACGATGATATGCGGTTGGGAAGGCTGAGCAATCAAGGACGATAGGGTTTCATTCCGCTGAATAGACAAAGCATCATCAAAAATCTTCTTTTTGCGGTACGAAGTCGGGAAGAACAAAACGGGCTGCGAAAGTGTCAGCAAATCGGCGAATAAATAGCGTGCTTGCTCGATGTCGCTCCAAATAATTAGTATGTTTTTTTGCAGTTTATTTTGCAAAGCACCCATCAACAGAGCGTTTGCCGAACTACAAACTCCCTTGCATACAAAATGATTCGACTCGGATTCTGCGATTTTCTTCCCCAGCAAAGCGATTTGCGGATACTTATTGATTCTATTTTGTATTTCTTGGATTTGCATAATTTTACGAAGTATGAGCACACGCCAACGCCAAAACCGACACTTTGCAGTCGCGAATGGGGAATAAAACTTGCAACGCACTATCAATCGTACTGCCCGACGTAATCACATCATCAAGCAACAAAATATGCTTATTTTTCAGTTGCTCAGGAAAATGAACCGCAAAAATGCCTTCCACGTTTTTCCCTCTCTCCTCGTAGTTTTGTTGCGATTGCTTGGGGTTATTGATGGTACGATATAGATATTGTGTGGCAATCGGAATTTGCGTAACTTGATGTATCCCTTCGGCAATGTATAAGGTTTGATTATAGCCTCTTTCTTTCAGTCGCTTGGGGTGCAGAGGAATCGGAAAAATCATATCGATGTCGTCAAAAAAGCCATACGGAGCATACTCTTGGGCTAACATTGCGGCTAATTGGGAGTTGATTTGCGGACGATGAAAGAACTTGGCAGAATGAACCAAATCGCGGAAATTATTTTTCCCGTAGTAACAAAAAGCACCTCCCAAGATGAATTTTGGCTGCTTGTAACGCTCGTTATACTTCAAAAACAATTCTTCCACCTCGTTTTGTCGTTTGTAGGCATGGTCGGTGCGAGGCAAAGAGGCCAAACAATCTTCACAAATCGGTTCCTCAAATGTGGTTACAACTTGACGGCAATGCGGACAAACCGCTGGAAATAGTAAATCCAACAGCCCTTGTCCCGCATAACGCAAAAGAAATTTTATCCTTTCAACCACGCAACGATATTTTTTCGTTTTTCTATGATAGTAGCGATAATGATTCCTAACAACCAACCCAAAATCAAACCTACCGCAGTGCATTTAATGCGACCATTGATGGCTTTGGATTGAATCACAAAGTGGTCAACAAGTTGCACCGGAGCCGAACAATTCGCGATTTTTTTCTCAATTTTAGTCAGCCAATCAAAGTGCCATTGTAAATCTTTTCCGATGATTTGCACTTGCACACCTTGCATCTCCTTGTAATCGCCTTCTTGTTTGGTGATGATTTGCTTGATGACTGAGTTTTTGACGTTTTCGCCACTGTATAATTCGGCACTCAACGCTTGCAATTTCTCAATTTGGTCTTTACACAGATTTTTTTCATTATTGAGGTTCTCACGAAAACTGTTGAAAGCCTGCATACAAGCGGGTTGCGAATTAAAATAATTCAAAATAGCCTTTTCGATATTGGGAACATTATCTAAGTCTTTGGTTCTAAATTGTAGGGCGACACGGTCGGACATAGTGGCATAAAGCGTATCGGTTTTGTCGGTTGAATTTTTGTAATCAATGTAGTCAGGTGTGCCGTCTTTGAGAACATCAATGACGTAAAAATACTTAAATTTCGATAGTTTTTTAGCTTCTTGTTCGCTGATTTTCAACAAATTAACCAAATTTTGCTCTTTGCTCAGTTGGTCGGTCAAGTCGTTTTGCAGAGCCGAATACAGTTGCACGGCTTTGTCCAACGAAACCCCATTTAGCAAAGCAACCGCTTCCACTTTGTACTTGCGATTTTCTCTGCGAGAGTAATACAAACCCGATCCAACCCCAAGCAAAACAAGAAGTAAGACTAAAGCCCAGTGCCGATACGAGATTCGCATCACATACGTAAACGCAGCCGCAACGCCCCTTCCAAAAGCCTTGCAAAAGTCGCCTATGCGTTCACAAAGATAAAAAAAGTCCCTTTCTTCTGCTGGTATTCTGTTTTCGTCTTGCATAAATTATCTTTTTTTCCGTCCTCGCTGCCATTCGTTGTTATCTTCATCGCGTTCTTCAAAGGACGATGGAGTGAATATAATCACGTTTTCATCTTGGTCGGTTGTGGGTGCTTGTTCTACCACACGGGCTTCGGACGTCTGTTGTGCGTGTTGGATTGATGAATGAGGCGGTTGTTCGGGTTGCACTTCTGGTTCAGCAGGTGTATTTTCGGGTTGTGAAACGATTATGGGTTGTGAATCGCCCCAATTTAATATCTCACCATTATCAAAAACATAACTTTCGTAACCCGTAGCCACAATTGTGATTTCTACATCCTCTCCCATAGACTCGTCTGGACGCATTCCCCATTGAATTTCCACACTATCATCTCCGATTTTTTTGAGCAAATCACCCAACTCATCCAACTCCTTTTTGCGTAAAGAATTTTCGGTTGACGAATTGATTTGCAATAAAATACGTTTAGCACCGCGAATTTCTGTATCATTGACCACAGGCGAATCCAGTGCATTTTCAAACGCTTGCGTTACGCGATTTTCGCCGTGGGCTTTTCCTGTACCAATAATCGTAACCTTCCCATTGGTGAGCGTGTTTTTAACATCGGCAAAGTCGGTATTGACTTTTGAAGAAATCGTAATGATTTCCACAATCGATTTAGTGATTGAAGCCACTACTTCGTCCATCTTGACGAATGCCTCAAAAAAGTTTACATCAGGGGCTATTTTTTCGTTATTGATAACAATCAACGAATCCAAATGGCTCACTAAATTACGTATTCCCGTAATTGCTTTTGCCATCTTCACTTTCCCTTCAAAGTTATACGGAGTCGTAACAATTCCCACAGTCAAGATGCCAATTTCTTGTGCTATTTCTGCCACAAGTGGCGAAGCACCCGTTCCGGTTCCACCGCCCATTCCTGCTAATAAAAACAGCATTTGTGTACCATCGGATAAGGCTGCTTTGATGGCTTCTTTGGATTCTTGGGCGTATTGTTTTGCGATATTAGGTTTTCCGCCCGCTCCGTCTCCAGAGCCCAATTGCAACTTTTCAGGCACGGGCGATTTACTGAGCGACTGCCTATCTGTATTACATACCAACATACTTGCATTGGCAATTCCCAATTTATACAAAAAATTAGCGGAATTACAGCCACCACCACCAACGCCCATTACTTTGACAATTGGTTTTTCTGTATTTTGTGCTACAGGTATCGTAATTAGTTCGTCTTCCATATATTAAGTTGATTCAAAAAGTTCATCTAAAAAATTCATTACTTTTCCACCAAACTTCTTTTTGCTCTCCGTTTGATGTTCTTTGTGGTAATCAAAAGCGATCGCTAAGGTACCTATTAACGAAGCATATTTTGGCAAACAATACTTATCTTGTGAGCGAGCCGCATCTAACCAGCAAGCATGGGAGCCACGCAAAATCTTAATATCCGTTTTTTGATCCACATAGTCCACTAAGCCATTCAATAAAGCCCCACCCCCTGTTAAATAGATTTTTTTAATATCCTCTAAAGGTTGGCTTGCTTCGCTGAAAATACTATCAAATAGGTCATCTATCTTGCTTCGAGTAATATCATTCAGTTCGTCAGAAGAAATACGCACGACTTGATTTTCTTTATTCGTGGGGACTTGATACGTTACTTTTTTCTGCATTTTACAAGACGCATACTGCATTTTGAGGCTTTCGGCAGTTGCAAACGGGATGTCGTATTTCATAAATTCTTTCGTTATGTCATCGCCTCCTTGTAAAAAGGTTTTGGTGTACGTAAATTCGTCGTTTTTGAACACTGTCAGCGTAGTCGTTTGAGCCCCCATATCCAAGATAGCACAACCGTCTTCTTTATCTTCGTTCGCTAAAACCGTAAAGAGTGCATCGGGACGTGCAAAAAAACTCTCTATTTCCAAGTTGGCTTGTTGTATACTTTCTTGAATTTTATATTTTAAATCCCGTCCCCCCACAAAAACGTTGTACATAACACGAATAATAGAATTGCACATTTGTTTTTTGGTAGGCGGATAGGTCTGTTCACGGTCATCTATGATATACTTGGATGGGTAAACCCCTAAAACAGCCACAGGAGATGGGTTTTTTAGATTATTCTCCAGGTTTTTGATGACCTCCTTATCCATTTCATCCAAAAGAGCCTGCCGTATTACCGTGGGCTTAGTAAATTCACGCTTCGTAGAGATATTTTGTATTTCCATTTTTTTGCCACCCAGACAAACAAAAACATGCTGGAAACTTTTTTCCAATCGCAATTTTTGAGTCAGTTTATCTACCATTTCTTTTATGTACATACTCACATAAGAAGG
Organism: Paludibacteraceae bacterium; assembly: GCA_045118535.1. Classification (GTDB taxonomy): domain Bacteria; phylum Bacteroidota; class Bacteroidia; order Bacteroidales; family Paludibacteraceae; genus Colicola. Next base: position 40,593 of record JBGUYG010000027.1, on the reverse strand, counting down.
TTTTAAGACAACGCCCTGCTGTACGTCTATAACACGTTTACTCTCCTCATATCCCAACACACAAAGCGTGTCATTGTCTACTCGCTCCGCTACCATCGCCTTCACGGAAGAACTCCCAATGTCAATGGCTAAAAGTGGTAATGTTGTGTTTTCTTTCATTCTTTTATAGTTTTAGTTTGGTTTATTTTCTACAAATCACTTGTCCGCCAAAGCGTAAATCTATCTCGCGGAACTGATTGATATTATCATTTTCGTTTTTACTCAACAGCACTTGCATTTTGTGCATTCGTGTATCATAATCTTTTATCTCGCCTAAGATAATAACGGGCGTAATTTTCTGCAACTGCAACTCCACATAGGTTTCGTTCACTACGATGATTTGACTCACTTTATCCCGCCAGTATTTATCCTCTTGCAACCAATGCACCAAATCAAACACCTCGTTCAGCACAAAATCCTCGCTCATCCGTCCACTCACATGAATAAAATCAACGTTATTACTGCTACGATACGGAATAATTTTGCGATTTTCATCCACAAAATAGTGTGCTTGTTTCGTCTTCACCTCCATAATCGGATTGCGTTGCCAAATGTTGATAACCACCTCTCCACCCGTCATTTTATAGCATTCAACCTCGCCAATCATCATGTCTTCGTTCCGCAAAACATCTTCTATCTCCTCGCAATTGATTTTCGAAAACGACTTGTCCAAAGGATATAACTCGTTTTTTTTCAAGCAGTTTTCTATGCCGTTCACCGTAATCAAACCCAACTTATAGTCGTCTGTTATTTTGATTACAACGTTTTTGCAAACATCATCACGCTTATGTTTCATGGCAATCACACCACCCACAATCGTGATAATCACGAAAACGATACTACTTATTGCGATAACTTTAACTTTCATCTTACGCTTAATCCTTGCAAAGTTACGAAAAAATACCAAAAACAAAGAAAAATTTTGCCAATAAAAAAACAACTTGTATCTTCGTGCCGTTGTTCTGTGTTAATTGTTTTTTATTGTCCAATGGTATAAAGGCTATTACGTCAGATTTTGGTTCTGAAAATCTTGGTTCAATTCCAGGTTGGACAACATGACGAAGAGGAACGAAGGTTTCTCTTTTTTGTCAGGTGTGATGGGATATGGGTAGCGTCACCGAATATAGTTTTTCTACCCTATTATTGAGTAACACAAATAATTTAATGAAAACATTTCAATTGAATGGAGAGTTGCGTTCCGAGCACGGAAAGAAAGCAACAAAAAGCGTTCGCAAAGGCGAATTAGTGCCTTGTAACCTCTATGGTTTGGGCGAAAACGTACTTTTCACGGTTTTGGAAAAAGATGCACAAAAACTGATTTACTCGCCCGACACGTCTGTGGTTGAGTTGACGATTGGCAAAAAAAGCAAAAAAGCCGTAGTAAAAGAATGCCAATTTCACCCCGTTACAGACCGTATTATACACTTGGATTTCTTGGAAGTGAACGAGAAAAAGCCTGTTACAGTGGAAATTCCTGTGAAACTGCAAGGACACGCAGAAGGTGTGAAGTTAGGTGGTAAGTTGAGTTTGGAAAAACGGAAACTCAAAGTGAAAGGCGTTTATACCGCTATCCCTGAACGTATAGAAATAGACGTTACGGAGTTGGGTATCGGCAAAAAAATCACTGTGGGAGACATTCAAATCAAAGGTTTGGAATTGATGAACCCAAAAGATGTGTGTGTGGCACAAGTGAAAGCAACACGTGCTTCGGCATCTGCAGCAGCGGCTCCAACGGAATCATAATCATATAAAATAAACATCTTATGGAAAAGCTTAATTTAGTTAAAAACATCGCAATTATAGCCGATTTTATCGTTTCTATTATTGCGTCAGCTATTCAAAATTCTAATCCAAGCTTGTCGGGAGTGTTATTTATGGTTACTGCGGTAATTTTATTCGTTGCCGTTGTGTGCGTTGTGATAGAATGGGTGAAATGCTGTAAAAAGTAATTTTTCACATTTGAAAAATGAAGTATCTGATTTGTGGTTTAGGGAATATCGGTGATGAGTATCGAGACACCCGACACAATGTGGGGTTCTTAATGTTGGACGCTTTCGCACAGGCGTCCAATGTTGTCTTTGAGGATAAACGATTCGGATTTGTGGGACGCACGCGAGTCAAAAATGCCGAGATTATCCTCCTTAAACCCTCGACATTTATGAATTTGAGTGGCAATGCGGTGCGTTATTGGTTGCAAGCCGAAAAAATCCCGATTGAAAACCTGCTCGTCTTGGTTGATGATTTGAATTTGCCATTCGGAACGTTGCGTTTGCGGTTGCAAGGAAGCAATGGAGGACATAACGGACTCGGACATATTCAGCAAGTTTTGGGGACGCCAGCGTATGCACGGTTGCGTCTGGGCATTGGGAATGATTATCAAAAAGGAACGCAAATCAACTTTGTTTTGGGAACTTGGACGCCCGAAGAAAAAGCTATTTGGGAAGAAAAAGCCCAAACAGTCAGAGAGATGATCGTGTCGTTTTGTTTGCAAGGTGGTGAACGGACGATGACCCTTTTCAACACACGTCATGGAGGTTAGAATTGACAAATATCTGTTCGCTATGCGGCTTTATAAAACGCGTGCCATAGCGACCGAAGCCTGCAAAAAAGGGCGAATCAAGATGGACAACCAAGAAGTCAAGCCTTCCCGTATTGTACACGTGGGAGAGACTTTTTCGGTTCGCAAAGGAGCCATTACTCGCACCTACAAAATCCTCCAACTCAACGAAAACCGAGTTGGGGCAAAGCTTGTAGCAGATTTTTTGCAAGACATCACGCCTCCCGAACAATTGGAAGCCATTGAGATTGCGGCTTTGGTGGGTTATGTGGGACGCGACAGAGGAACGGGTCGCCCAACGAAGAAGGAAAGACGCGAGATAGACGCTTTTATGCAAGCCGAATGGGACGATGAGTTAGACGAAGAAATATGATTTCAAAAAAAGAAAATATCGCACAATATATCCTTTCGCTTTGGCAAGTGGAGCATTATGTGCGTGCGTTTCCGCAAGAGGCTGAAAAAAGCAAGGAGTTGCAGGAGATATTGCAAATGATGCACACCGAAGGCATCATGGAAAAAGGGCATTTGCAAATCGTCAATAACGCCATGCAGCAGGTGGAAGAAATACACAACGAACTATTGCAAGAAAACGCCACCTATCGGGCAAAATTTATGCAACTAAGCCCCTCTTTGACGCTTTTTAAGTCCAAAACGATGGAGCCGACCATTAGCGATATACAAGCGTGTTTTGTGCTTTTGGACGATATATGCCTGTTGGCACTCAAAAAACAAGCCATCTCGCCCGAGACGCTCGCCGTGAAAGAGCAAGTAACCGAGTTGTTGAAATTCATTAGTAAAACTTTCCGCGATGACCAAGTTACAGACGAAATGTAAAGCCATCATTGATTGTTTTTTAGCCAATCATCCCGTTGTAACGACCGAATTGAACTACCAAACGCCGTTTCAGTTGCTCGTGGCAACGATACTTTCGGCACAGTGTACTGACAAGCGTATCAACCAAGTGACGCCCAAACTTTTCAACGTCTTCCCCACCGCTCAAGCCATGTCGAAGGCGTCTTTTGAGGAGGTTTTGGAGTTAATCGCGTCCGTGAGTTATCCCAACAACAAAGCCAAACATCTCATCGCGATGGCACAAGAGTTGATGGAAAACTTTGGTGGCGAAGTGCCTCAAAGTGTTGACGAGTTGGTTACGCTGTCGGGTGTGGGCAGGAAGACGGCAAACGTGATGTGTGCGGTTTTGTGGAACCAGCCGACCATGCCTGTGGATACACACGTCTTTCGGGTCTCAGAACGCATTGGCTTCACGCACGGGAGCAAGTCGCCTGCACAAACCGAAAAAGAATTGCTCAAAATCATTCCAACCGAGTTTGTGTCACGTATGCACCATTGGCTTGTGTTGCACGGTCGGTACATCTGCAAGGCTCGCAAACCTAACTGCGAAGCGTGTTTCATCAAAGAGTGGTGCGATTTTTACCATCAGAAGTAAAAATGGCAGACAAAAAATTTTAGTCGTCAAAAATCATGTCAATACCTCAAATGGTATTAAATTTGCTCATTATTTATTATGCGTAACGAAGAAATTGCCATAAAATTAGAGAAAAAAGGCGTCAAAGCGACCGTCAATCGTATCTTGGTGTACAAAATCATGGCACAAGAAAATCGTCCAATGAGTTTGTCCGATTTGGAGTTGGGACTTGTTTCGATGGATAAATCGAGTATTTTTCGGGTGCTGACGCTCTTTTTGGAGCACGATGTGGTGCATGCTTTTGAAGACGGGCGTGGCGTGTTGCATTACGACCTGTGTGGTAGTGAGGGCGTGTGTAATTTTGCGGATAGACATGTTCATTTCTATTGCGAGTCATGCCAGAAATCGTTCTGTTTGGAGGATATTCCTGTGCCTGATATGCAACTGCCAGAAGGTTTTTCAGGGCATTCGGTTTCGTTTGTGGTGAAAGGTGAGTGTGAAAACTGCCGTAAAAAGAATCATCAATGCTGATTTTATCGTTCCAATCCAACTATTGAAGCGGTTGAATTGGATTTTCGTATTCTCACAACAAAAAAATTTTGAAAAGAAAATAAATCAGTAACTTTGTTAAAATTTTAATTTGATTTTATTATGTTATCTAATCGTTTACTGGACGCTATAAACGCCCAAATCAATGCTGAAATGTGGTCAGCATATTTGTATTTAAGTATGGCAACTTACTGCCAAGACGCTGGTTTTAGTGGCATTGCGAACTGGTTTGAGATTCAATTTAAGGAAGAACAAGACCACGCAATGATTTTAGTGAAGTATGCACAAAGTCGTGGTGGACGCGTAACGCTCAAAGCCATAGACGCTGTGCCAACCGAATGGAAATCGCTTTTGGACGTGTTTGAAAACACGCTCGAACACGAGAAAAAAGTTACGGCAATGATTAACAATTTGATGCACATCGCCGTGGACGACAAAGATTTTGCTTCACAAAGTCGTTTGCAGTGGTTCGTTGATGAGCAAATTGAGGAAGAAGAAAATGCGACCGAGTTGATTCATAAATTGAAATTGTTGGACGGCAATGGCTTCGGACTCTACCAATTAGACCAAGAATTAGCAGCCCGCGTTTATAACACCGCTTCGCCATTAGTAAAAGAATAAGGTATGAAAAGAATTATTTTTTCGTTGGTAGCCGTAATGCTGCTTGTGGCGTGTGCGAAGAAGGAAACTACGCCTGCTTATCAAACGTTTAAGGTTTTGCAAGATTCGTTGTACATTAAACTCCAAAGTGCCCAATCTGCCGAAGAGTTTAATACTATTGTTGAGCAATTTACCACCGAAAGTTATAATTTGGTGATGAATAATTTGGAAGACGCAACAATAGATTCTATTCTTTTGAACACCAATTTTTTTCTTTCGTTTGAGCAAAAGGAAGCTATTTACAGTGCTTTATCCGCTGAACAAATGCAAGGTGCTCTTGTGCAAAAAATGTACAAAAATTATCAAATCGAGAAAGCAACATCTCCGGGAAACAAATACATCGAAATTGCTTCCTTGCAACCCAATGGCGAGAAATTGGCTTTGAGTGATTTGGTTGGTAAGACCGACTACGTGTTGGTGGACTTCTGGGCCTCATGGTGCAGACCATGTAGGCAATTGAGTTCGACTTTGAAAGAGTTGTATGCAAAATATAACCCCAAAGGACGTTTGGAGATTCTTGGCGTGAGTTGCGACCAAGATGAACAAGCGTGGTTGAAAGCCATTGAGGAAGACGGAATGAAGTGGAAACAAATCCGTGACCAACGCGAAGAACCCTACAATCCAAGCGATGTGTACGGCATTGTGGCTATCCCGACTACGTATCTTATTGACCGCGAAGGGACGATCTTGTTTCGAAACCCGAAAGAGGCAGAAATTGATTCGGTGTTAGCCCAGAAATAAAAGGATTTTAAAAGGCGTTTATAAAGAGGTGCGGAAGGAAACTTTCGCACTTTTTTTTTGTAGCTTTTGGAAGGTAAGTTGTTACTTGCGGTGGGATTGGCAAAAAATAAACGATTTTTGAACAAAAAAATGTACCTTTGCTCGTTGTAATAAACACAAAAAGACAATGATTTTAGATTTAAGTTTGCTGCACAAAATCCTCTATAAAGAAGAGCGTTTGCAAGTTGATAGCGAAACGATACACAACGTGGAACAATGCCATGCTTTTCTCCGTAACTTTGCCCAAAATAAGGTGATTTACGGCATCAACACAGGCTTTGGTCCGATGGCACAGTGGAGAATTGAGGACGAGAACCTACGGGCGTTACAATATAATATCATTCGTTCCCACGCAACGGGTATGGGCGAAGCGTTGCCCGATGAGTTTGTGCGGGCGAGTATGTTTGCACGGCTCGGCTCTTTCCTGCAAGCCAAAAGTGGTATCCACCTCGATGCCGTAAAGTTGCTTGTGGAGTTCATCAATAGCGGTATTTGTCCGTATATTCCCAAGCACGGAAGCGTTGGTGCGAGTGGCGATTTGGTGCAGTTGGCACACATTGCGTTGTGCCTTATCGGTGAGGGTAAAGTGCATTACCAAAACGAGTGGCAGGACACGAGAGACGTCCTTAAAAAGTGCGGTTTGGAGCCGATGCAGATACATATTCGAGAGGGGTTGAGTGCAACGAATGGCACAAGTGTGATGACGGGAATCAGTGCGGTGAATCAGTTTGATGCCGAAAACCTGCTTCAATGGTCGATTCTCACGTCTGTTTGGATGAATGAAATTGCCAACAGTTACGATGATTTGATGGCTGAACCGCTCAATGAGTATCGCCGACATGCAGGTCAAAAATACATCGCTGCAAAAATGCGGGAAATCAGCAAGGGTAGCCAGCGATTCCAAAAACGTGAAGCAAAACTTTACGACACCAAACACACCGAAACGAAGATTTTTACCGAAAAAGTGCAAGCCTATTACTCGCTCCGCTGTATTCCACAGATTTTAGGACCGATTTACGAAACCCTCCAAAATAGTCGTCGAGTGATTGAAGAAGAACTGAACGCCGCAAGCGATAACCCCATCGTTGACCCCATCACGCAAAACGTCTATCATGGTGGAAATTTCCACGGCGATTATATCTCACTCGAAGCCGACAAGATTAAAATTGCGATGGTACGGTTGGCGATGGTTGCTGAACGGCAACTGAATTACCTCTGCCACGACCGCATCAACGGCATCTTACCTCCATTTTTGAATCTCGGAACCTTAGGGCTCAATTACGGCATTCAGGCGTGCCAATTCACTGCCACAAGCACCACAGCCGAGTGTCAGACCCTCGCCATGCCCAACTACGTGCATTCTATCCCCAATAACAACGACAACCAAGACATTGTGTCCATGGGGACGAATAGTGCCGAGTTGTGCACCCAAGTTATCCATAACGTCTATCAAGTGATGTCTATTTTGCTGTTGGCTTTGGCACAAGCGGTGGACTGTTTGCAGATTCGCGAGGCTTTGTCGCCCACGACCCGCGAGCAGTACGATGCCATTCGGCGTTTGACCCCAACCATCAGGGACGACAAGCCTTTTTATGACGACTTGGCAAGCATTGAACAGTATATACGAAGTAAAAAATAACCGATTATGCACCTATTTGACAACCTCAAAAAACTCTTTTCCCGCGAGCCGTACAGTGCCCAACAAGCCCAACAGTTAGCCCACATCTACTCGTGGGGACCCGCACTCTTTCAGGTGGCTCGCCTGATGGGTAAGTATGGCATTTTGGAGATGCTCAACGAAGCCCCTGAGGGTTTGACGCAAGCCGAGATTCAAACCCGCACGAAGTTGAGCGAGTATGCCGTAAAGTGTCTGTTGGAGGCATCCCTTTGCAGTCATATCGTGCTAATCAACCCCGACACCGAGCGGTATTCGTTGGCGAAAGTGGGTTGGTTTTTGCTCAACGACCCGCTTATTCGTTCCGATATTGACTTCAACCACGATGTCAATTACGAAGGTTGGTTTGTCTTGGATAAAGCGTTGGAAGAAGGGCGTCCAGCGGGTTTGAAGCATTTTGGCGATTGGAGTACGATTTACGAGGGTTTGAGTTCCCTGCCAAAGCAAGTGCAGCAGTCGTGGTTCGGCTTTGACCATTACTACTCCGACCATTCCTTTGAGCAGGCTCTCCAAATCATCACCTCCCACAACGCTCGCACTATCTTGGATATTGGTGGCAACACGGGTCGGTTTGCTTTGCGGTGTGTGCAGTATAATGCTGACATTCAAGTAGTTGTGTGCGACTTACCGCAACAAATCAATATGCTGATGCAAAACATCAAAGGGCAATCGGGTGCCGAACGTATAACGGGCATTGGGATGGATATTTTGCAGGAAGCCCCCTTCCCTACCGACCGTCACTATGACGTGATTTGGATGTCGCAGTTCTTGGATTGCTTCAGTCCACAGCAAATCGTTTCTATTCTGAAGCGTGCGAAGGATATTTTGGACAAAAAAAGTCGTATCTACATCATGGAAACCCTCTGGGATAGGCAAGATTACGCTCCAGCGGCGATGAGTTTGACCATGACAAGCCTCTATTTTGCGGCAATGGCAAATGGCAACAGTAAGATGTACAACACGGACGATATGTTCGCCTTTATCAGCCAAGCGGGCTTGGAAGTGGAAACCATCTACGACCGTATCGGCAACGGTGGACACTCTATCATCGTGTGCAAAAAGTAATTCCAAATTCTCATCTTGAAAAGTTTCCAATTTCCAAAATTAAACTACATTTGCACTTGACTATTTTCATAACCAATCCATTTGAACTTTGAAACACCAAAAGAATGCTTGATAAAGGGCTTTTACGTTGCGATATTAGACTTTTGTACCTGTTGCCAAACCGCATTTTTTTGTTTTTTTGAAAAAAAATACTAACTTCGTGCAAACTCTGAATATGTCTAAAAATTAAATATCTATGAAGCAAAAAATTTTTGTATTGATTGGTTTATTTGTGTTTACAAATGTGCTATTTGCACAAATAGATTCTACTCAACAAACAACTCCTGGAGATTCAGTTGATTTTACTGCAACAACTCCCGCAGAAACCACTACAGTAGCGGCTCAACCGACTCCTTCTCCACAAGCAAAAAAACACTCTATTTGGTCTGGACCTTTTACCATTGCCCCGAATGTTATCGTAAAATTTTCGCCAGGTAATTTGCAATATAACCCAAAAGAAAATAAATGGCGTTTTGCTCCTCACCAACACGAGATGATAGGCAAGGCAAATTCTAAAATTTCGGAAAATTATGACGGTTGGATTGACCTCTTTGGTTGGGGAACAGCCAAAACACCTACTTTGTTCGCCAAAGAAGATAATTATGCATCACATATAGAAGCAGGCAATTTCCCCATCGCATTAGATTGGGGAAGGCATGAAATAAATGGCTACCAACCTTTATTGTGGCGTACAATGACCAAAGACGAATGGGCATATCTGTTTAATGAACGTAAAAATGCGAAAGATTTAGTTACGCTGGGAACAATCGAAGGTATAAATGGCTTGATTATTCTACCCGATAACTGGAATCATAAATGGGATAAAGAAAATTTCACGTATCCATTGCTGTTTAATTTGAAGAGTTATTCGGGATATAACTTCTTCCCTCTGGAAGTATGGGAAACACATTTTGAGAAAAAAGGGGCTATCTTTTTGCCTTGTTCAGGCTTTAGAGAAGGAAAAGTAGTTAAACAAATCAACACAGGTGGTTCTTATTGGTCATCAACGGGATACCGTAATCAGTCGGCATACAGCTTTACGTTTGGTGCAAATTATCTCCTCCCGACCAGCGACTTTGCTCGCTATAAGGCACGTGCAGTGCGGTTAGTGCATAAGATTAGAGGTAAATAATCTGTTCATAATATGTATAAAAAAAGAGGGGTACGTTGATGTATCCCTCTTTTGTTTTGGTGGGTCAATACCTACTCTTCGTCATTTTGCGTTTCAGCATACTCTTTGAGGAGTTGGTCTTGAACGTCTGCAGGAACAAGTTGATATTCCTTAAACTCCATTGAGAAAGTCGCCCTTCCACCCGTAAGTGAAGAAAGGGTTGTGGAATACGAACTCATCTCTTTCAACGGTATCAAAGCGTGCAACGTGGTGAAATTCTTCTCCGTTTCCATACCCAACACAACGCCTCTACGAGAGGTTATATCCGACATCACATCACCCATCATATCCGAAGGAACAAACACATTCACCTCATAAATCGGCTCCAACACCTTTGGATTAGCGTTTCGGAAGGCTTCAGCAAACGCATTTCGACCTGCCAAACGGAACGAGATTTCGTTGGAATCAACGGGGTGCATCTTACCATCATACACAATCACACGTACATCGCGAGCATAACTACCCGTGAGCGGTCCTTGCTCAATGCGGTCCATCACACCCTTCAAAATCGCTGGGATAAAGCGTGCATCAATCGCACCACCCACGATAGAGTTTATCAATTCCAATTTGCCACCCCAATCCAAATCAATCAACTGCTTATCTTTCACCGAAATTTTATACTCTTGTCCACCAATTTTGTACATCTCTTTTGCGGGTTCGCCCTCTACATACGGCTCAATAATCATGTGTACTTCGCCAAATTGTCCAGCACCACCCGACTGTTTTTTGTGGCGATAATCGGCACGCGAAATTTTGGTAATCGTCTCGCGGTACGGGATTTTGGGCTCATCGTACTGAATAAACATCTTATCGTTGTTTTCCAAACGCCATTTGAGGGTCCGTAAGTGGAACTCACCTTGCCCTTTAACAATCGTTTGACGCAACTCTTTAGACTGTTCAATCACCCATGTCGGGTCTTCTTCGTGCATACGCGTGAGCAAAGCCGCCAATTTTTCCGTCTCACCTTCTGTTACGGGTTTGATAGCACGGCGATACTTGGAATGCGGATATTGGATGGGCGGATAATCGTAATCACAATCCTTGCTGTTGAGCGTATTGCCCGTCTTGGTATCCTTGAGTTTTACCGTTGCAGCAATATCACCCGCACAAACCTCATCAACAGCCGTCCGAATCGAACCAGCCACGCTCACCAACTGCGAAATACGTTCTTTGGAATTGCGACTGATGTTGACCAAATCGTCGCCTGTACGCACCGTTCCCGACATCACTTTGAAGTAATTGACCTCGCCAATATGCGGTTCCACAGACGTTTTGAACACGAAAAGTGAGGTCTCGCCTTTTTCATCGGGTTTGATTTCTTTGCCCGTTGTGGTAACAGGATAATGAGCCTCTTTCACCGTGGGAGCAATGATTGCCAAAGCGTCCATCAAACGTCTCGCCCCCATATCGCGTATGCCACTCGTAAACATCACGGGATACACATCGCCCGAAGCAAACACCGAACGAAGCCCTTCTAACACTTCATTTTCGGTCAAAATCTCACCCGACAGATATTTTTCCATCAGCGTGTCGTTTGCTTCGGCAGCCATATCGTACAAAGCCGAACGTAATTGCGTCACTTTGTCGTTTTCGCTGGCGGGAATCTCTTTTTCCGTGGGTGCACCACCTTCTTGCTTCCACTCCAACATTTTATTTTTCAAGATGTCCACAACGGCATTAAAACCTGCACCTTGATTCAAAGGATATTGGAGCAAAATGATTTTATTCCCAAAATGCTCTTTGAGTTGCTCAAAAGTGCGTTCGTAATTAGCATTCTCGTGGTCGCATTTATTGACTACAAACAGGGTCGGTTTCTTCTCTTTTTGTGCCATCCGAAAATGATTTTGTGTTCCTACTTGCACACCTTCGTTAGCGGAAAGTAAAATGACAGCAGTATCGGATACGTGCAAAGCGGTTATTGCACCTCCACAGAAATCATCGCTACCCGGACAATCAATAAAATTGAGTTTTTTACCCGAAAATTCCAAGTTGCAAACGGAAGAAAAAACGGAATAGCCATACTCCTTTTCCACAGGAAAATAATCACAAACGGTGTTTTGTCCCTCGATTGAGCCACGACGCTTGATGATTCCATTCTCGTAAATCATCGATTCCATCAGGGTCGTTTTCCCTGATCCACTGCCCCCCATAAAGGCAATGTTTTTGATTTCATCGGCTTTAAAAACTTTTGCCATAGTAGTTTAGTATTAGATTATTATTTATTTTCTTTTAAGGTCTTTTGCAAAGGTACAGATTTTCAATTTTTATACAAAATATAGTGAAGATTTTTTATGCAAAAGATTTTTTTGATGCGAAAAATATACTAAAATACGCTTAAATAGGCGATTTACAAAGCCCCATTGGAATACACCCTCTTCACACGGCGAGAAATGGAAGTGATGATTTCGTACGGGATAGTGCCTAATTGCTCGGCTAAAGCATTGATAGACTGCACATCATCGAACAAAACCACCCTATCGCCCACTTGTGCGTCCGTATCCGTCACGTCAACCATCGCTTGGTCCATACAGATATTGCCCACAATCGGACACTTCTTGCCCCGCACAATCACCGAACCGTTATAGTTGGAAAGTCGTCTATCCAAGCCGTCCGCATAGCCAATCGGGATCACGGCAATCAAGCGGTCGTCAGCGAGTTTTGTTCGGCGACTATAACCGATGGTCTCGTGGGCTTTGACGGTTTTGAGGGCGATGATGACGGTTTTGAGCGAACACACATTTTGCAACACGGCATTGTTAAAACTGAACCCGTACATGCCAATGCCCAGACGGCACATATCCATTTGCGACTCCGTAAAACGTTCAATGCCCGCACTATTTAATATGTGTCGCATAAAAGGATACGGCAGTTGGTGGGCTAACCTATCGGCACATTCCGTAAAATAGCGTATCTGTTGGTGCGTAAAGTCGTCAAATTGTTGGTCGTCGCTGCCTGCCAAATGCGAAAAAACAGAAATAACCCGAACCGTGTTTTGCCCCGCTAAAATAGCCGCTAATTCGTCCATATCTTCCTTGTAAAAGCCAAGTCGGTGCATCCCCGAGTCAATCTTGATATGAATCGGGAATTGTTCCACGCCCCGTTTGTTCAACTCGTCCATAATGAGCCGCAACTCGTCAAAAGAATAGATATTCGGCTCCAAATTATTCTCAATGATGCTGTCCAAAGCCACCATTTCAAAATCCATCACAATAATCGGCAACGTAATACCTGCTTGTCGCAACTCAACCCCTTCGTCAGCCACTGCCACAGCCAAATAATCCGCCACTTTACTCTGTTGCAACGCCTTGCTCACATCCACGCAACCCGTCCCATACGCAAACGCCTTGACCATACAAACCATCTTGGTAGTGGGGTTAAGCAAGGAACGAAAGTATCGCACATTATTGACCAAAGCCTCCAAATTAACCTCCAAAATCGTCTCGTGCGTTTGGTGAGATAGTTTATGAGCAATCACGTCTGGGTCGTAGCCCAAATGCCTCAACACCAAACCACAAGTGCGGATATTTTGATGGGTTGAATCTTCCAAAACGACTTCGCTATGCTCAAAAAGTTTCATTTTTTCGGCTCGTTTTTCCTCCAAAGAAGCGAACTGCTCGTTATGTTCTTTGCCGATATAGGTCAACACACCGATGGTCGGTTGGATGATTTTTTGCAACTTTTCCATTTCGCCTTTTTGGGAAATGCCTGCTTCAAAAATCGCCAACTGCGTGTGTTCATTCATCTGCCAAACGGACAACGGAACGCCGATTTGCGAGTTGTACGATTTGGGCGAACAAGTGATGACGTAATCGTCTTTGAGCAACTGATAAAGCCATTCTTTGACGATTGTCTTGCCATGACTGCCGGTTATGCCGATGACAGGACAATGAAACTGCGACCGATGGAAAATCGCCAAATCTTGCAACGCCTGCAACACATCCGCAACCACCAATACATTGATGCCTTTCAAGCCACTAATCACAGCCACTTTTTGCGTTTCGTGGTCAGAAACAATAAAACAACGTACGCCTTTTTTGTACAAATTTTCCACATAATTGATGCCGTCATTTTTGTCGGTTTTGAGGGCAAAAAAGAGCGTCTGAGGAGCCTCCAAACTCAGCAAACGCGAGTCTGTCAGTAAATGTTTCACATCTATGTTATCACTCAAAATCGTACTTTTGACGGGTTGTTTGGCACTTATAACCGAAAAAATATCTGCTATTTTCATTAGATTAAACCGAGAATTTCTTGTAAAACTTTACGAATGTTGAGCAGTTGCATGTGTTGGTTCATCAACTGCTTCAAATCGCCTTCATTATCTTTATTTTCACTTATTTTCTTTGTTACATACAAAATTTGTAAATCCACAAACGTCAATTTCAGTTCACAAAGCAACCGATACACCCACTCATATAATTTTGTGTCGCAATCCGCAAAAGTCTTGGGTTCATCTTCCAATAACTCAACTCCCATTTGGCTAATTTGGATGTCGGGATGGCGAACAAAAAAAGTGTTCCACGAAAAATCAGGGTCGCTTTGATGCTCATAACACAGTTGCAAAATCTTGCTGTGCGTTTCGTTTTGTGGCTGTAAATTATCTTCTTGAAGCGTATTTAAAATAAAATCCGCCACACGCACTGTGTTTTGTTCATCTCTTTGCAGCACGCAACCGCCATAATTCACCATAATTTGCACGATATTGCGATAATTTTTCTCCAACTTCTTTTCTTGTTGGTAAATTTTGGTGTCAATGGGAGTTGAAAACTTCGGAATCGGTTCAATTTTTACTTCCGACAAGGTTGTTTGGGCTCTTTGGAGCGTCTTTTGGGCTTCCGCACGCTTCTCCACACGAATATGTTCGACTTCCAAACTGAGCAACTGCTCCTGCATATTGAAGAGGTTGGAGCATTCACGGATGTAAACTTGGCGTGTAATCACGTCGGGAATAATCGCCACAGAAGTCATCACATCGCGGATAATCGCACTTTTTTGGCTTGGGTCATTCGCAATATGTTCCGAAAGCACTTTGGCTTTGAAACGGATAAAATCGGTTTGATTTTCAGCAATATACGCCATAAAATCGGACGCATTATGGGTTCGGGCAAACGAATCGGGGTCCTTCCCTTCGGGCAACAAAACCACCTTGACCGCAAAACCTTCTTCCAAAAACATATCAATTCCTCGCAAAGCCGCATGAATACCCGCTTTATCGCCGTCATAGATGATGGTAATTTTTTGCGTCAAAGGCTGAATGAGGCGAATTTGCGGTTGCGTCAAAGCCGTACCTCCCGAACAAACCACGTTCTCAATCCCCGCTTGATACATGGACAAAACATCCATCTGCCCCTCTACCAAGTAGCACAAATCCAACTTACTGATGGCTTGACGGGCTTGGTAAAAACCGTACAGTTGGTTGGTCTTGGAATAAATGAGCGAGGAAGGCGAATTGACATACTTGCCGACATTTTCCTTGTTCTTCAAAATCCGTCCCGCAAAAGCCACCGTCCTACCCGAACGATTACGAATCGGAAACATCACACGCCCTCGAAAACGGTCATAAATACTGCCCGATTCGCTCTTTCCACATAAGCCTGTGCCTATTTCGGTTTCGGGGTCGTTGAGCAAAAACTTATCATCATAACCCTTCTCGTGAGCTGTTTGATAGAAAGCATTGGACTTATCGGGCGAATAACCCAAATGAAACTTCTTTATTGTGGTGTCCAACAAACCACGCTCGCGAAAATAACTCAAACCAATCGTCGTGCCTTCTTCGGTCTCCCAGAGTTGTTTTTCGAACCACTCGGTCGCAAATTCATTGAGCACCAACATGGACTCTTTGTCGTCATTTTTTTGAATTTCTTCGGGCGTGCGTTCCGTTTCGACGATGGGGATATTGTACTTTTTGGCCAATAAACGAAGTGCATCAGCATACGAACACTGCTCTATTTCCATGATAAAGCCAACGACATGCCCTGATTTTCCGCACCCAAAACACTTGTACAACCCTTTGGCTGGCGAAACCGTGAAACTGCCCGTTTTTTCATCATGAAAGGGACATAAGCCCACTAAATTCGCACCTCTACGCCGCAACGTAACATAATTACCAACTACTTCGTCTATGCGTGCAGTTGCATAAATTCGCTCTATTGTATCGGCAGAAATCATGAAAATTACCGACGATGGTCTTCGCGGAACAACATCTTTTTCCAAATGTTATTCGTTTCTTTGGATTTTTTAGGACGGGCGGCTTCTTCGTTGGCTTGCATCTGTTTTTGAATGCCACTCGCTTCTACTGTCTTTTTAGGAACGACTTTTACAGCACGTCTTCTATCTTGCTCCTCACACGCTATACAACGTGTTTCCATAAGTGTCTTTTCGAATGGCTTAGCACAAGTCCGACAACCCTCGTTACGTCTTTTATCCATCCATAACACAGTAAACTTCATACCCACTTGAACGTCTCCCACTAACTTCTTTCCCTCTTTGAATATGCTCGTATATTGGTAGGAACGAATGTTATACGCACTTTCACCTTTGGGCATATTAAATAAAATATCGTTATGAGCAACCGTCGGCAAAAAGACACCCATATTGATGAACATACCCAAACGTGTGTTTACGATGAAGTTTTCTCTATTAAAACTATGAAGATTGATTCCGCCTTCCGCTGAAAGACGCATATTACACGTCAATAACGTTTGTACTTTACTTGAAAATTTAACCTTACGAAAGCCCGATTCGGCTATGCCTTGAAACGTCTCCAAATAACGATCATAGGTACCAGAATTTGCAATCGTCCCGTTAACAGAAGATTTATCAAAAATTTTAATCCCAAAACGGGCACCACCCATATAATAAAATTTACCTACAGTTTGTCCTATATGAATGGGAATATCCAACATCCCTAAACGTAGTCGGTCAGCCCGTGTAAATTCCGTATTGAGTGTAAAGGTTTTACCTTCAGCATCTTTTTCATTATAGGAAGCCTCTGTGATTGTATTCTTCAATTTTATCTTACTGCTTTCAAGGGCAAAACCGATTCCAGCATTGATGATGAGGTGTTTATTATTGTACTCATAAATAACGCCAAAAGCAGCATCATATCCATTCCCGAGAGATAGACTCGACATTCCAATCGGCAACATCATATCATAAGCTCCATTTACATAAAAACCGTACCTATGCTGTATAGGGTAAGCAAAATACTCTCTCCCTTGTGCGAACACACCAACAGAAGAAAAAAGAGCTACATAAATAAACAATAAATAGTGTTTTTTTGCCATATCAAAATCAATCACGATTGAAAATGCACTGCATGTTCTATTCAAAAACAATGCCATTTTATCAAATCATGTTTGTTGCAAAGGTATATTTATTTTTCATTTTTTACAAAAATAATATTAACTTCGCGTGGTTAATCCTTTATTAAAGTATCTTTAAAGTGGTTATTAAATTATGAAGCGATTTTTTTTGAGTCTTTTGGTTGTATTAGCAAGTTACAATGCTTTTCTTTTTGCACAAGATGGTGCTTGCGACCAAACTTTTACTGCGGCTATTAAATTTGATTTTAGTCGTCCCGTTGAACATAAATTTTCAGTAAGTGAAAGTAAAGCCGTTTATTTTTCGCCAGGCAACTTGATGTATTGTCCACAAGAAGCCATTTGGTATTTTGCCATAAATCAATACGATTTGATTGGAAGTAATAATACAAACATTTCTGCCTCGTATACTGGCAAGATAGATTTATTTGGCTGGGGAACAAGTGGTTTTACAAGGACAAACATTGATGAATTTGATTTTAATTCAAAGCCCTATTGTTATGATACTTTAAAAATAAGTCAAACGTACAATTATTACGCTTATGGACCCTCGTATGATCCAACGAACACTGTATTAGGAGATGGAAATATCTATGGCGATGAAACAAGAAAATTGTATGATTGGGGACAATATAACGCAATTACAAAAATCGCTCTTGTAGTCAATAAATACGGGCGTGAAGTGCAAAAAGATACCACCATTGATTTTTTGGGAACTTGGCGTACTTTAACGGCAGAAGAGTGGACTTATCTAATGAACAATCGGAGTATGCCTAATGAAAGTTCTACTAAATTGTGGGCTCCAGCCAATGTGACGTTAGATGGAACAACCTACAAAGGGACTCTGCTTTTCCCAGATGATTTTGTTTTTGAAAAGTTGGGCGTGCAACATTTTACATTAGGCAATTCAAGTTCAACGGCAACGGTTGACCAAACTATGTGGGAGATTATGGAAGACGCAGGTGTTGTTTTCTTGCCCTACACGGGAAATAGAGTGGAAAAAACCGTTAGCAATGTTGGAACATTAGGATATTATTGGTCAACTTCCGTTACCAATGCAAAACAAGCCAAAGCAATGAATGTCCAAACGGGTGCTATCGTGAATGCAGAACGAGGATATGGGTATCCCGTTCGATTGGTGCGTGATGCAGAATAAAAATGACCATCCATTTATGAAACTACCTGTCAAGTTATTACCGCTTTTCGTATCGTTCTTGCTTTTGGGTTGCTCCCCAAGTAAACAACCTATACGATTTGCTCTACTAACTGACACGCACATATCACGCAACGGAGGCACTTCCGTAGAAGATTTGGTGAGATCAATAGATGAAATTCAAACGAACGATTCTATTGATTTCGTCATTATTAGTGGCGACGTAACCGAGTCGGGCGACAAGGAATCCATGTTGGTGGTAAAACAAGTGTTAGAGAGGCTCACCAAGCCGTATTATATCACCTCGGGCAACCACGAAACAACTTGGTCTGAGTCGGGTGTGATGGATTTTAGCCGCGTTTTTGGCGACAATCGCTTTGAATTTACGTACAATGGCGTGTATTTTATCGGCTTTAATTCGGGACCTGTCATTCGGATGGCTGATGGTCATGTCGCACCGCAAGATATTGCATGGCTGAGTGCTAAATTGGATTCGGTAAACAAAAAACATAGCAACATTCCGATTTTTGCCGTAACCCATTATCCCTTGAAAAATGGCGATGTGGATAACTGGTTTGATGTTACTGATGTATTGCGAAAATACAACGTACAAGCCATCATTGGAGGTCATTATCACCGTAATTTGGTGTATGATGCCGATGGTATTGCGAACGTGCTCGGAAGGTCTAATTTACGCGACGCAGACGAAAATAATGGCTACACAATCGTCAGCATAACAAAAGCGGATTCGATTCGTTTTTATGAAAAAAGAATTGGCGAAACAGCTCAACAGTGGTATTCGATCGCTTTTGAAGAAAAAAAATACGAGGCTCCACAAGCCAACCTTCGTCCTTCCTATGCTATCAATGACACTTTTAGCAACGTCCATGAGGTCTGGCAGACGGCTTTGCATGGTGGCGTATATAACACGGTGGCTTACGCAAAAGATATGTTTTTCGTTGGCGATGATGTCGGCACTTTTTATGCTTTGAATGCCGAAGACGGCTCTATTGTTTGGAGTTTTCCGACGGGTATGCGTATCCTGTCTGCTCCGTGTGTGGAAGGGAATAAGGTCTTTTTTGGCTCCACCGATTGCAATATCTATTGCTTGGATATTACCGATGGACACTTGATTTGGAAATTTGAAACCCCAAAAGCGGTTATGGGTTGTCCAATCGTGGACAATGGTGTGGTGTACATTGCTGGAAGCGACGGCTGTATGCGTGCCTTGAATAGCGAAAATGGCGATGAGATTTGGTGTTTTAACCAACTGAATAATTATTGTACAGGCAAACCAATTATTGCAAACCAAACCTTGTATTTTGGGGCTTGGGACTGCTATTTTTACGCTTTGAATACACAAGACGGCTCGTTGAAATGGAAATGGAGTAACGGCAAACCAAACGAGAAATTCTCGCCAGCAGCCGTTTGGCCTGTCATCAGCAAAAATAAGTTGTTTATCACCGCTCCCGACCGCTATTTTACATGCTTGGATTGCAACACGGGAAAAGAGATTTGGCGAACCAATCGCTATAAAGTGCGGGAAACAGTGGGTTTGAGCGAAGACGGGAAGCGAGTGTACAGCAAATGTATGTGGGATACGGTCATCGCAGTTGATGCACAAAGCAAGGATTTCAAACTCGTTTGGGCAACGCATGTCGGCTTTGGTTACGAGCATAACCCATGTATGCCTATTGAAAAAGATGGTACGTTGTTTGTTGGCACAAAAAATGGGGTGTTGTATGGCTTGAATGCCTTCAATGGCGAGGTAAAGTGGCAACATAAAATAGGCAATTCTATCTTAAACACGCCTTACGCCATCAACGGCAACGAATGTATCATTTCAAGTAGTGAAGGAACGATTACGAAAATAAAAGTAGAGTGAGTTATGATTTGAAAAAATACTTGCCCACAACGCTTAAAGAAGTACAATTAAGAGGGTGGAACGAATTGGATGTTATCCTGTTCAGTGGCGATGTTTATGTTGACCACCCTTCGTTTGGTGTGTCGGTTATCGGACGCGTGTTGGAGAATGCCAATTATCGTGTAGCCATTGTGCCACAGCCCGATTGGCGTGGAGACGGCAGAGATTTTACGAAATTAGGCAAACCCCGTCTATTTTTCGGTGTTTCAGCGGGTTGTATGGACTCAATGGTGAATCATTACACAGCCAATCGCCGTTTGCGTTCCAATGATGCGTATAGCATTGACGGCAAAGCAGGTATGCGTCCTGATTATTGCACCACCACCTACTGCCAACAGATACGCAAATACTTTGTAGATGTGCCTATTGTTATCGGTGGAATTGAGGCTTCGATGCGACGTTTGAGCCACTATGATTATTGGTCGGATACGTTGATGCCAAGTATTTTGGTGACCTCAAAAGCCGATTTATTGGTGTATGGAATGGGCGAACGAAGTATGTTGGCAATCGCACAAGAGGTTGAAAAAAACGGAAAAATCCCACACGATGTGCCACAAACCGCCTACTTGACCCCAGAAAAACCGTCAAAAAAAGATACAATAGAGTTATATAGCTACGAAGACGAGTTGACAAGCAAAGAAAAACATGCCCTCAATTTTCGGACAATAGAAATTGAAAGCAACAAAATACAGGCACATACTTTGGTGCAAGCAACTGAAAATCAATACGTTACCGTCAATCCACCCTACCCCACGATGACCACCGAAGAGTTGGACGCAATTTATGACTTGCCCTTCCAATATCTTCCGCACCCAAAATATAAGAATCACACCATTCCCGCGTACGATATGATACAATTTTCGGTCAATATCCATCGTGGTTGCTTTGGTGGCTGTTCGTTTTGTACCATCTCGGCTCATCAGGGCAAACAAATCGTGTCGCGTTCCGAAAAAAATATCATCAAACAGATTCAAAAAATCGCTTCTCTGCCACATTATAAAGGTTATTTGAGCGATTTGGGTGGACCGAGTGCCAATATGTATGGTATGCGTGGAAAGGATTTGAAAGTGTGCGAGAAATGTGCCAAACCTTCGTGTATTTTCCCGCAAAAATGCAACAATTTAGACGATAATTTTGCACCTTTGTTGCACTTGTATCGCGAAGTGGATAAATTGGATTGTGTCAAAAAAGCATTTGTTTCGTCGGGTATTCGGTACGATTTGATGACCAAAGAATATGGCGAAGAACTAATAACCAAGCACGTCTCGGGCAGGTTGAAAGTCGCACCCGAACACATTGCACCGCACGTCCTCACACTGATGCGGAAACCTTCATTTGAAAAATACCAAACCTTCCGAACATTTTTTTATTCCACTTGCAAACAAAATGGCTTGAATCAACAACTTATCCCCTATTTCATCTCTTCACACCCAGGTTGCACCGAAAAAGACATGCAAGATTTGAAAAAATGGTTCCAAAAGACGAGTTATTTCCCCGAACAAGTGCAAGATTTTACGCCCACACCGATGACTTTGTCAACCACAATGTATTATACGGGCATCAATCCATATACCAACCAAAAAGTGTATGTTGCTCATTCTCAACAAGATAAATTAAAACAACGTTCCTATTTTGCAAAAAGAAAATGAAAGTAAAATTCAAATATCGTTTTAATCCAGACACTTTAACGTTTGAAAAACAAAACAAGAACTTAAAATACTGGCTCAGGCAAGCGGAATTTTATGTGCTCATCGGCTTGTGCATTATTATTGTGATGTTTTTGATTTACTTTCAAGTTTTACCTTCGCCGTACGAAAAAATGCTGCGAACCGAAAATGCTAACTTGAAATCGCAACTGAACCTGCTCGAACATCAAGCCGACCAAATGCAGTTGGTGCTTGCCGACCTACAACAACGAGACGAGAACTTATATCGCGTCATTTTCCAAGCGGAGCCTATTTCGACGCACATTCGCACGAATGCAACCCGCAAAATGGCTTACTACGAAGAAATCGCTTCGCTCACAAACAGCCAACTGATGGCACAAATGACGCGAAAAATGGATATTTTGGAAAAGCAACTCTACGTGCAATCCAAGTCATACGATGAGGTGGTGAAAATGGTCAAAGAACAGAACATCCGCAACGAACATATTCCCGCTATTCAACCCGTTATGAACAAGGATTTGACGCGTGTGGCTTCGGGCTACGGCATACGAATCGACCCGATTTATCACGTCCGCAAGTTCCACTACGGAATGGACTTTACGGCTCCTGTTGGTACAGATGTGTACGCCACAGGAAAAGGGAAAATTGTGTTTGTGGGTTGGAAACAAGGTTACGGAAACACGGTCATTCTTGACCATGGCTACAACTACAAAACCCTCTACGCACACCTCTATAAAGCCTCTTGTTACATAGGTCAGCAGGTGAAGCGAGGCGATGTGATTGCCTTGGTGGGTAATACGGGTAAGTCCACTGGACCGCACTTGCACTACGAGGTGCGTTTTAACGACAACCCCATTGACCCGCGTAACTACTATTTTAATGATTTGAGCCCCGAAGATTATGATAAACTGATTCAGTTGAGTAATAACTTCAATGGCATGTTGGATTAAAAAAGAAAAAGTATGGATATATCAATCATAATACCGCTATTTAACGAAGAGGAATCGTTGACCAAGTTGTACGAATGGCTTAAAAAGGTCTTGGATGAAAATCATTTTTCGCACGAAATCTTGTTTATCAATGATGGTTCAACGGACGCTTCGTGGAAAGTGATTCAGACGCTTCACGAGCAAGACCAAGCCGTCAAAGGTATTTGCTTTAGGCGAAACTATGGCAAGTCTGCTGCTTTGCATTGTGGCTTTCAGCAAGCAAAAGGCGATGTGGTTATCACGATGGATGCCGATTTGCAGGACTCACCAGACGAAATACCCGAGTTGTACCGCATGATTATGCAGGACGACTACGATTTGGTGAGCGGTTGGAAGAAAAAGCGTTACGACAACACCCTCACCAAAAACCTCCCGAGCAAGTTGTTCAATGCCACTGCCCGAAAAGTAACGGGCATCAAACTGCACGATATGAATTGTGGCTTAAAAGCGTACAAATTAGAGGTTGTGAAGAGCATTGAGGTGTTTTCCGAGATGCACCGATATATTCCTTATTTGGCGAAAAATGCAGGTTTTACCAAGATTGGCGAAAAAGTGGTGCAACACCGCAAACGCGAGTTTGGAGAGAGCAAATTTGGCATCAACCGCTTTATCAATGGCTATTTGGACTTGTTTACGCTCTGGTTCCTCAACAAATTTGGCAAACAACCGATGCACTTTTTCGGCTTATTGGGCAGTATTATGTTTTTGATTGGTTTTATTGCCATTGTTGTCCTTATTGTTATGAAATGGCAGGCTTTACGCAACGGAATCCACGTTATGCTCATTGCCGACACGCCTTATTTCCATTTGGCAACGTTGATGATGATACTCGGATGTTTGTTCTTTTTGAGTGGTTTTTTGGGCGAGTTAATCATCAGAAATTCGGCTATTCGCAACGATTATTTGATTAAAGATAGTATTTTATGAAACTTTTTTTCTGCAAAACGAATAAATTTTGTTATCTTTGTATGTCAAAAAAACACCTATTGAAAATATATTATTAACTTAAATTTTATCATAATATGAAACCTACACATGTGGAACACATTGGCATTGCAGTTACCTCGTTGGAGAGTGCTATGCCTTTTTTTGAGTTTTTAACTGGTAATAAATGCTACTCGATTGAAGAGGTAGCAGACCAAAAAGTTAAAACCGCATTTTTCAAAGTTGGTGAAGTAAAAGTGGAATTACTTGAGCCAACAAGTCCTGAATCAACGATTGCTAAATTTATCGAAAAAAATGGCGGTCGTGGTGGCGTACATCACATTGCTTTTAATGTTAATAGTGTTGAAGAAGCACTTGCAGAGGCATCAAAAGCAGGTATCGAACTTATCGATAAAGCTCCCCGAAAAGGTGCAGAAAATCTGATGATTGCTTTTTTACATCCAAAAAGTACAAAAGGCGTCTTAACTGAAGTTTGTGAACAACCCAAATAAGAGATAAAGATGAATAAAGAAAAATTGCAAAAATTGATAGATAACCGCCAACAAGCAACTTTGGGTGGTGGTGCAGCAGCAATTGAAAAACATCACGCAAAAGGCAGTTATACAGCCCGTGAACGTATCAATATGCTCTTGGATGAAGGCTCTTTTGAAGAGGTGAATATGTTTTTGACACACCGTTGCCACGATTTTGGCATGGAGAAAAAAGTGTTCTTGGGAGACGGTGTGGCTGTTGGTTCGGGTACAATTGATGGTCGTTTGGTGTTCGTTTTTGCACAAGACGCAACGGTTATCGGTGGTTCTCTTTCGGAGACGATGGCGTTGAAGATTTGCAACGTGATGGACCAAGCCATGAAATTAGGTGCTCCCGTGATTGGTTTGAACGACTCGGGTGGTGCTCGTATCCAAGAAGGTGCTTGTGCGTTGGCTGGATATGCTGAAATTTTTGAGCGTAATATCTTGGCTTCGGGCGTTGTACCACAAATCAGCGTTATCTTTGGTCCGTGTGCTGGTGGAGCCGTTTATAGCCCCGCTTTGACCGACTTTATTATGATGACTGAACAAAACTCGTACATGTTTATCACTGGTCCAAAGGTGGTTAAATCCGTTACGGGTGAAGATGTTACGGTTGAAAACTTGGGTGGTGCAAACGTACACGCAACCAAATCGGGTGTTACGCACTTCGTGGCTACGTCAGAAGACGATGCAATCCAACAAGTACGCCGTTTGGTTAGTTTCATTCCACAAAATAATATGGAAGAACCTCCTGTGATGAAATGTACAGACGACATCGCACGTATTGAAGATTCCCTCAACGAAATCGTGCCAGATGACCCAAATAAACCTTACGATATGAAAGAAATCATCAACACGATTGTGGACAACGGTGATTTCATGGAAGTACAAAAGGATTATGCTAAAAATATCATCTGCGGTTTCGCTCGCTTCAATGGCCGTTCTACAGGTATTATTGCAAACCAACCAAGTTATTTGGCAGGTGTTTTGGACTGCGATGCAAGCCGTAAAGCAGCACGTTTCGTGCGTTTCTGCGATGCGTTCAACATCCAAATCCTCACCTTGGTTGACGTGCCAGGCTTCTTGTGCGGAACAGGTCAAGAATATGCTGGTATCATCGCACACGGTGCAAAATTGATGTTTGCATACGGCGAAGCAACCGTGCCAAAAGTTACGGTTACAGTGCGTAAATCGTACGGTGGAAGCCACATCGTGATGTCTTGTAAGCAATTGCGTGGCGATATGTGCTATGCTTGGCCAAATGCCGAGATCGCCGTTATGGGAGCAAGTGGTGCAGTAGGCGTTCTTCAAGCAAAAGAATTGAAAGCCATTGAAGATCCCGCTGAAAAAGCCAAATTTATTGCCGAAAAAGAAGCGGAATACAAAGACCTCTTTGCAAGTCCATACCAAGCCGCTAACCGTGGCTACATTGATGATGTAATTGAACCACGTTACACACGTGCTCGCATCATCCGTGCCTTTGAAAACTTGCAAACCAAGCGTTTGTCGAATCCGCTCAAAAAACATTCTAATATACCTTTGTAAAATTGATTTATTATGTTGTTTTTAGAAATTACAAGTTTTACGTGGATGGTTACAGGATTAGGTTTTGGACTGGTGCTTGCACTCCTCATTGTGTTCGTGTTTATCATGAAACTGATGGGCTGGATTATGCAACCAAAAAGCCAACAGAACGAAGCGGCTCCTGTACAAGAAGTATCTGCGAAGCCAAGCAAAGTAACGGGTGATAGCAACGACCTCGCGGCTGTCGCTACGGCACTCCATCTGTACTACAATGCTTTACACGATGAAGAGCCTACAAAAGTTACGGTGGTACAACACCCAACTTCGTGGAATACTAAGGTATATGCAATGAATAACTTAACGGTTAGAAGTTAAACAAAAAGTGGATGAACCATACTTGGAAAGCAGGCAAATCACACTGATGAACCCTTCCGACTATGGAACGTAAACTTTAGAATGAATTAAATTTATCGGTAAAAAAAGAAAGAAATGAAAGAATTTAAATTTACAATAGACGGACAAAAATATACGGCTTCCGTCAATGAATTGGAAAACAATGTTGCCGAAGTGGTGGTGAATGGAAAAACCTATTCGGTAACGATGGAAAAAGAGGAGGTTGCTAAGCCCGTGGTTAAACCTGTGGCTAAACCCGCAGCGGCTCCTGCAGCAGCACCTGCACCCAAAGCAGACGTACCTGCAGGTGGAACAAAAATCGTTAGCCCGCTACCTGGCTCAGTCATCAAAGTGATTGCAACCGAAGGACAAGCAGTGAAAAAAGGCGAAACCCTCTTGACGTTAGAGTCCATGAAAATGGAAAATACGATTGTGGCAGATTGCGACGGAACTGTGTCTAAAATCTTAGTTACCGCAGGACAATCTGTAATGCAAGGAGATGTACTCATTGTTATTGGTTAAAAGTGATGGAGAAGGTACTTGAATTTTTCTCATCGATGGGATTTATGAATCTGGATTGGCAACAAGCAGTCATGCTTTTCGTGTCATTCTTCCTTTTGTATCTCGCCATCAAAAAGCAATACGAGCCGTTGCTCCTTTTGCCCATAGCGTTTGGTATGATGCTTACTAACTTACCCAATGCTAATTTGTTCCATCCCGAACTGTGGACGGCGTTCTTGGACGCCACAAGCCCCAATTACCATAGTTACGGTGCAATTATGAAAGAGGCTGGATTGTTGGACATCCTCTACATCGGCGTCAAAGCAGGTGTGTATCCGTGCTTGATTTTCATCGGCGTAGGTGCCATGACGGATTTTGGACCCCTGATTGCCAACCCCAAGTCGTTTATCTTGGGAGCCGCAGCACAGTTGGGTATCTTTATCACGTTCTTGTGTGCTAATGCGTTCGGTTTTTCGCCCGAAGAGGCTGGTTCTATCGGTATCATCGGTGGTGCTGACGGACCTACATCCATTTTCTTAACCTCTAAGTTGGCTCCGCATTTGTTAGGACCTATCGCCATTGCTGCGTACAGTTATATGGCGTTAGTGCCGGTGATTCAACCACCTATCATGCATGCGTTGACGACCGAAAAAGAGCGTAAAATCAAGATGAAACAGTTGCGTGAGGTTAGCAAGGTGGAAAAAATCGTCTTCCCCGTTATCATCGCAGCCGTTGTGTCGTTGGTTTTACCTGATGCTGCTCCGTTGTTGGGTTGCTTGATGCTCGGTAACTTGATGAAGGAATGTGGTGTGGTAGATCGTTTGAGCAAAACAGCACAAAACGAACTGATGAATATCGTGGTTATTTTCTTGGGACTCTCGGTGGGTGCAACCGCTACCGGTGCAAGTTTCTTGAACGTTAAGACCTTGCTCATCTTGTCGATGGGTATCGTAGCGTTCGGTTTAGGAACGGGCAGTGGTGTATTGTTGGCGAAGCTGATGAACGTGTTCTCAAAGGAAAAAATCAATCCGCTTATCGGTTCGGCTGGTGTTAGTGCAGTGCCTATGGCAGCACGTGTAAGCCAGTTTGAGGGTCAAAAAGCCGACCCTTCTAACTTCTTGCTCATGCACGCTATGGGACCCAATGTAGCGGGCGTTATTGGCTCGGCAGTGGCTGCAGGCGTGTTGCTCACGATGTTAGGATAAAAAACTCATATCCATTATAAAAAAAACGAGGGTACTTACGGGTATCCTCTTTTTTTATATGCCATTATTCATTGTCTTCGGCACGAAGTTCTGCGATTAAATCATCTAATGTTTGATAACCTGCAGTACCATTTTTCCGAATATCTGCTGCCATTTTTTCTGCCTCTTGTATGGCATGTTTGAGGCGTCTTTCAAACTTTGTTAAAGCCATAATTATAGACCTACTTTTTGAAGGTTTTTGACCCATTGTTGCACTTTGGATACTTTGGGAGTAGGTTGAGCCATTCTATCCAAATTGTATTCTTCTTGCAGTTTATAAAAGAAGTTTTCATTCAAGCCGAGTGCTTTGCCAATAAGGCACGAATACTCCAAAGTCATCTCTTGTTTGCCGCTGATTATATCGCTCAAAACACTATCATTGATGCCCGTAAGATGGGCTAAATCGGCTTGGCTCATCTGACGTGCATGCAGTTCATCGTTTAAGTATTCCCCTGCATGAATTGCAACAAAAGGAACAAGGCGTTTAGTTGTCGTCATAATCCCAAAAATATCACGACAAAAATAACATTTTTTTCAAAAAAACCAAATAACAAAAATGAGCCACCTGCCTCCCAGACCGAATATCTCCACCTTCTCCCCTTCCAAAAACCTCCCCTTTATACATTGTACATTATACATTGTAAATTGTACATTGTAAAACCTCCCCTTCCCCATTATACATTATACATGGTACATTGTAAATTGTAAAAAACCTCCCCTTCCCCATTGTACATTATACATGGTACATTGTAAATTGTAAATTGTAAAAAACCTCCCCTTCCCCATTGTACATTGTACATTGTAAATTGTACATTGTAAAAACCTCCCCTCCCCCATTATACATTGTACATTGTAAATTGTAAATTGTCCCAACCCCCTTTCCCCTTTCACCTTTCAATTTTCAATTAAAAAAAAATACCCACCCAACAACGGGTGAGTACTTTTCTTTCGACTCGGCAACGGCGACAATCGGAAGCCACAAGCGGCAGACGCCAGCCGAAACCAACACTTTTTAGAAGTATGCCGAAACGGGTTGCTCTAACTTCGTATTCAAATCACGAACCAAACGAACAGAGTGAGCACGACATCTGTGACCAAATTCATAGTTAATCAAACCACCGTTACTGTTGTTTGCTATTGTCCCATCTTGGACAATACGCAAATAATATGCACGTTTTCCTTTCTCAGTACCAGATTCATAGTGTGTAGAACTCCAATAACACATAGAACCAGTTGTTTCGTATACAGCAGTATGATTAAACACGGTTGATTGTGGTAAGAATATCACGCCTAATTTTTCCAATGCCATAAAGTTTTTATAGGACAATGTTTGGGCGTTGGTCCAGCCAGTTGTTCCGTAAGTCAAATTACCTGTAAAGCCTAATTTTGTTGCATTGCTGAGTTCAAATTCATCGGGGAAGATGAGCATTCCTTTTACTTCTGCACCTGTTTTCAAGGCACGTGGGTCTGTTCCACCACCAAAGTTAGCAAAGTCTGCATCCGTTGCTCCCTGTAATTTCACCAAAGTCCACGCCGTTTTTGTTCTATTCTCTACCTTACGTGTCTGCAACATATATCTCCACTCGGTATCACGCAATGTACGCCATGTACCTTTCTGGAACATTGTCGAGTCAAACAAAATCGTGTCTTTACCCGTGTTACCTGGAGCCTTCGTGGTATCATAACCTACCCAGATACAATAAATGTCGTTATTGATTCCCCAGTCATAGTAGCACGAAACAGGGTCAGAGAGGTCAAAGTCAGGAGCAACATCTGTTACACCAGCCGAAGGACCGTAACCATAGGTGTTATTCTGATTACCTGGACTTGGCAACTCGCTTACAGAACGGTTGTAAGGATAGATACAAGTTACATAACCGTCTTTGTTATCTACCTCCGAACGTTTGAACGTACTCGTTCCCCAAGGGAAGCAGTCAATCCATCCACCGTAATCTTTTGGTGCATATTTATTGTTCGATGGCACGATATGGTGAAGCGTATCGTACTTATTGTCCGTAGCATTCCATTCGATAGTAACAGAATCCCACATAACGAGCGTCGAAAAACTTTCGTCAGCATCTACTCCCACTACTTCCCATTGTCTTGTTGCGAAACGGAAAGTTTTGGTTTTTGCTTGATACTGCAAGTTACCTGTTGAAAACTCCACTTTTCCACCTCTTGCATTGATGGTAAAAGGAATTGCTTCTGGTCTTTTAATTTTCAACTTAATAACAGAATAGTACTGTTCGTCGCATTTGCCAAACGTGTCGCGTTGAATGTCGCGTGCTCCATCAGCAAACATCATTTGCGTTGCGAAAAGCAACGTCATAGCAAAAAATAAAATCTTTTTCATTGTTATCATAAAGTTAAATTTATATTCTTTTTTGTTACACATACCTTGTTTTGGATTTCGTTCTTTTGGTTATTTTACCACAAAATCTCCCACAAATGTACTGTTTTTTTTTCAAAAACAAAAATTTTCTTTTCTTTTTTGTTGCGTTAGCGATTTTTTCGTATTTGGGAAAACTTAAAAATCCAAGGTTTTGAGTTGCTCCAACTGCTCGATTTTGCCGATGTCAACCATCTTGTAATTCGTTGGAATATAAGCAGTTACAATTCCCTTGCCTACCATCCAGAGGTAAAAATCAGTGAGGGAAAAAGCGGGGTTGGCGATGGCTTGGGCGTAGCGTTGCAGGTGCACAAAAATGTCGGGTGCCACGAGGTGGATGCCCGAAAAAGCGAGCAACTTTTGGTCGGGTGTGGGTTGGAACCCTTGCGGTTTGGTCTGGTGCGTAGCGATATTCTCCCATCCTTGCAGGCTATTTTGCTTGTCAAACAAAAAATAGCGTTGGGTTGTGCGTTCGCTCACCACGATTTGTGCCAGAACGGGTCGTTGGGCAAAAGCGGCTATGAAAGCCGTGTAATCAAGGTTATGCAAAATATCCACGTTGCAGAGCAAAATGGGCTCGTTGGGCTGGAAGAGGTCGCGTGCGTGGAGCAATCCACCACCGGTCTCGAGGAGTTGGTCACGCTCATCGCTGATGGCTATCTCGCAACCAAAGTATTGATTTTCAGCCAAATAATCGAGGATTTGGTCGGCAAAATGGTGGACATTGATGACGATTTGGGAGATGTTATGTTGCTTTAATTTCTCAATCTGGTATTGCAAGAGGGTTTTGTCGCCCACCTTAACCAACGCCTTGGGTAGCGAGTCTGTGATGGGTTTGAGGCGTGTGCCTTTTCCCGCTGCAAAAATCATCGCTTTCATCACTCTTGGCTCTTGGCTGGAAATTCTTTGGCAATGTCCTGTTCGCGATGCACGAGTTGCACCTCCACGCCAAACCGTTCACTGACGTGCGAAGCCATCTTTTCCGCCAAATACACCGAGCGGTGCTTGCCACCCGTGCAACCAAAGCAAATCATCAAACTCTGAAAGCCACGGTCGATGTACCGCTTGATAGTGGGGTCTACGAGTTTGTAGGTGGCTTGCAAGAACGGAAAGACCTCCTTGTTGGATTCCATAAAATCGATTACGGGCTCATCCAAGCCTGTGAAATGGGCGTATTTCGTGTATTTTCCTGGATTATTGATACCCCGACAATCGAACACAAACCCTCCACCATTGCCACTCTCGTCCTGCGGAATGCCTTTTTTGTAGGCGAAACTATAAATCCGCACCACCAACGGCTTGATGTTGGACGATTCGTTGAATTGCTTCATTTTAGTGAGCCGCAACAGCGTTTCTGCCAAGTAGGGATATTCCTTCATATCCTTTGCCAAACACTGTTTGAGGTTCTTCAAGGCAAACGGAATGGACTGCAAGAAATGCGGTTTTTTCTCAAAATAACCTCTGAAACCGTACGCTCCGAGCACCTGCATGATGCGGAAAATGACAAAATGCTGCAAGGTCTGGTAGAACTCGGCTCGGTCAACGTAGGTGTATTTTTCCAACTCGTCAATATATTCTGCTATCAGTTCGGCTCGCAATTCTTGGTGGAAATTCGCCTTGGCTTGCCACAGAAACGACGCCACATCGTAGTACACAGGACCTTTTCTACCGCCTTGAAAATCAATAAAATACGGTTCACCTTTTTCGGTAATCATCACATTGCGGCTCTGAAAATCGCGGTACATAAAGGCGTTATTCGGGGCTTTGAGCAAGATGTTGGTCAGTTTTTCGAAGTCATTTTCGAGCAAGTTTTCCTGAAAATCCAACTCGGTCGCTTTCAAAAAACAGTACTTAAAATAGTTCAAATCCCAACGGATAGAGCGTTCGTTGAACTCGGGCTGTGGGTAGCAATACGAAAAATCAAAATCCTTGGCACCCTGAATCTGGAAGCGTGCGAGGGCAGTAATCGTCTTGGAAAGCATCTCTTTTTCTTCTAAACAAAAAACGCCCGTCTTGCGTCCGTCCGCAATGAAATCAAAGAGCAACGTGTCGCCCAAATCCTCCTGCAAATAGCACATGCGGTCATCGCTCACACCAACGAGTTTCGGCACGTTCAGTCCGCACTTGGTGAAATGCTCAATCATGTACAAAAACGCATTATTCTCGTCCAAAGACGTTCCCACCACACCAATGAGCGATATTTTTTCGTCCTCGCTAATCAAACGATAGTACTTGCGGTTGCTTCCCGAAGCGGTAATCGTGATTTGCTGTGCCGCTTCTTTGCCCGTGATATGTTCAAAAAGTTGACGTAAGCTGTGAATCATAGCAGTGCGAGGTTGATAACTTCGTTAATATCTTTTACGTAGTGGAACTTGAGTCCTTTGAGGTAGAAATCGGGTATCTCGGCGATGTCTTTGCGGTTGTCATCGCACAAAATGAGGTCGGTGATGCCCGCTCTCTTGGCAGCCAAAATCTTCTCCTTCACGCCACCGATAGGCAACACTTTGCCTCGCAAGGTCATCTCGCCCGTCATGGCAATACGTGGACGCACCTTGCGTTTGGTGAACGCCGAAACCAAGGCAGTCGTCATCGTGATACCCGCCGAAGGTCCATCTTTGGGCACAGCTCCTTCGGGTACGTGGACATGCACGGCGTTTTTATTGAACATCTCGGGGGGGATTTTGAAGTCCTGTGCGTGGGCTTTGATGTAGCCCAAGGCGATGGTTGCGGACTCCTTCATCACGTCTCCCAAGTTGCCTGTTAGGGTGAGAGTAGGTGTCTTGGCTTGCGATAAAGAGGCTTCAATAAACAGAATCTCGCCCCCGACCTTCGTCCAAGCCAAACCCGTAACGACCCCAATGTATTTGTTGCCTTCGTATTCGTCCCGCGAGAAGCGTGGTTGCCCCAAGTAGGTTACAATGTCTTCGGGGGTCAAGGTAACGTTATACTCCTCTTCGGAAGCCATTTTGGTTACCACTTTACGGCACACTTTGGCGATTTGGCGTTCCAAATTTCGCACACCCGATTCACGCGTATATTTGTCAATGATTTGCTCAATAATTTCTTTCTTGAATTTGAGTTGCGTGGCTTTCAATCCGTGCTCTTTCAACTCCTTCGGAATGAGGTGTCGCTTGGCAATTTCCACTTTTTCCTCAATCGAATAGCCCGTCATTTCAATCAATTCCATCCTATCCAACAGCGGTCGCGGGATAGAATCGAGCGTGTTGGCAGTAGCAATGAAGAACACTTTGGAGAGGTCGTAGTCAATGTTGAGGAAGTTATCGTGGAAATGCGAGTTTTGTTCGGGGTCAAGCACCTCCAGCAACGCCGAAGTGGGGTCGCCTTTGTAGTCCATGCCGATTTTATCAATCTCGTCCAACACAAAAACAGGATTGGATGTCTTGGCTTTTTTGATATTCTCAATAATCCGTCCTGGCATAGCACCGATGTAGGTTCGACGATGCCCTCTGATTTCCGACTCATCGTGCAAGCCACCCAACGAAACGCGAGTATATTTGCGTCCAAGTGCGGTTGCGATAGACTTACCCAAACTCGTTTTGCCCACACCCGGAGGTCCGTACAAGCAGATAATCGGCGATTTAATCGCTTCATCTTTGGAGGAAATGGATTGCAACTGCTTTTGCACCGCGATAAACTCCACGATGCGTTCCTTGACTTTCTCCATCCCAAAATGGTTTTCGTCCAACACCGTACGAGCATTTTTTACGTCAAAATTATCTTCCGAGTACTCATTCCAAGGCAGTTCGAGCATCGTTTCGAGGTAGGTTTCTTGCGTGGAATAGTCGGGTGCATTGGTTGACATCCGTTTGAGCCGCTTCAATTCGTCCTCAAAGACGGCTTGCACTTCCTTGCTCCATTTCTTTTTAGCGGCACGTTCCAACATCTCGTTGCTTTTCTGCTCGCTCGTGTCGCCTAACTCCTTTTGAATCGTTTCGATTTGCTGGTGGAGGTAGTACTCACGCTGCTGTTTATTGATGTCTTCGCGGGTTTTGTTTTGAATGTCGGCTTTCATTTCCAACATCTGCACCTCTTTGTTGAGCAACTCCAACAGCCGCAACGCCCTATCTTCCAAACTATCAATGGACAGCAACTCCTGTTTGTCGGTTATCCGCAAGCCAAAATTAACGCACACATAATTCACAAACGAAGGCAGGTTGTTGATGTTCGTTATTGCCATCGCAGCCTCTTGTGGAATGGATTCCGAGAGTTTCAGTACCTTCGTCGTCAGGTCTTTGATGCTACTTGCGATAGCGAGAAAATGCTTGTCGTTTTTCTTGGGGAAAATCTCGTCTTCGTGCTTGATTTTCGCCTTCAAATACGGCTTGGAACTCACATATTCTACTACACGGATGCGACAAATTCCCTCCAAAATCACCATCAAACTACCATCGGGCACATCAATCGTGCGAGCAATACGGGCACAAACGCCCAAATCGTACAAATCATCACCTTTGGGCTCCGATACATTCTGCTCGCGTTGACAACAAACCGCCAACATTTTTTCCTGTTCATAAACGGTTTGCACCAACTTTTTTGATTTTGGACGCGACACAGCCACGGGCAACAACACACCCGGAAACAGTACCATATTCCGCAAAGGCAACACACCAACTATTTCGCCATCTTGTGGCACATCATCGGTCGGTGAATCGTTATTTTCAATTATTGGAATGATATGGTCATCATCACTGCTACTAAAAAAGTTTATTTTCATTCAAACGTTTTTACTTTTTGTTTATAATTCTTTTGCTACTTCTACTTGTTCAAAAGTTTCAATCATATCGCCCACTTGCACGTCGTTGTATCCTTTTATATTCAAACCGCATTCGGTATTTACACCCGCTTCTTTAATGTCATCTTTGCCGTGCTTGAGGCTATCCAATTCACCCGTGTAAATCACGATTCCATCACGAATTAAGCGGCATTTATTAGCACGTTTAATCTTTCCTTCGCGAACAATACAACCGGCAATCGTTCCGACTTTGGATATTCTGAAAGTTTGTAACACTTCTGCAGTAGCTGTTTTTTCTTCTTTTATATCAGGCGACAACATACCCGCCATCGCCGACTTGATTTCCTCCAAAGCATCGTAAATGATACTATACAGACGAATATCTATCTCCTCTTTGTCTGCCATCTTGCGTGCCGTACTCGTTGGTCGCACTTGGAAGCCCACCACAATCGCATTGGAAGCCTCCGCCAACAGAATATCACTCTCCGAAATCGCACCGACAGCTTTGTGGATGACGTTGACTTGAATATTTTCGGTGGATAACTTGATGAGCGAATCCGATAGAGCCTCAACCGAGCCGTCCACATCACCTTTGACGATGATATTCAACTCTTTGAAGTCGCCAATAGCCAACCGACGACCAATTTCGTCCAATCCCAAATGCTTTTTGGTGCGAACCGATTGTTCACGTTGCAGTTGTTCACGTTTGTTTGCCAATAATCGTGCCTCTTGCTCGTTTGGCAAAACGATAAAGTCATCGCCCGCTTGCGGTGCACCGTTCAAACCCAAGAAAAGACAAGGCTCTCCAGGCAAAACCTGCTCCACTTTTTGGCCACGTTCATTGAACATCGCTTTGACACGTCCGTGATAAATTCCTGCCAAAATGACATCTCCCACGTGCAAAGTACCGTCCGAAACGAGTACCGTAGCGACATATCCGCGACCTTTATCCAACGACGATTCAATGATTGAACCTTTGGCACGGCGTTTTGGATTGGCTTTCAAATCTAACATTTCCGCTTCCAAAAGCACTTTTTCAAGCAATTCAAACACACCATCGCCACTTTTTGCGGATATGTTTTGGCATTGATATTTTCCACCCCAATCTTCCACCAAAATATTCATATTTGCCAACTGCTCCTTGATTTTATCGGGATTAGCACCCGGTTTATCGCATTTGTTGATAGCAAAAATCATCGGAACGCCTGCAAGTTGGGCATGGTTAATCGCCTCAATGGTCTGTGGCATCACGGCATCGTCAGCGGCGACAATGATGATTGCAATATCCGTCACCTTCGCACCACGAGCACGCATAGCCGTAAATGCTTCGTGTCCAGGGGTATCCAAGAAAGTAAGGTGCTGACCGTTCTTCAATTTGACGTTGTACGCACCGATATGTTGGGTTATACCACCCGCTTCACCCGCAATCACGTTCGTATTGCGAATATGGTCCAGCAAGGACGTTTTACCGTGGTCCACGTGACCCATGACAGTGATAATCGGAGCACGCCTTTCAATATCTTCGTTCGAATACTCCTCCTCGGTTTGATGAATCTCTTCTACCACTTTGGCACTCACAAACTCGGTCGTAAAGCCAAATTCTTCTGCCACGAGGTTAATCGTATCTGCCTCCAAACGCTGGTTGATACTCACCATGATACCAATCGACATACAAGTACTGATGACCTTCACCACCGGCACATTCATCATCACGGCGAGGTCGTTGACGGTTACGAACTCGGTGAGTTTCAGTGTTTTAGATTGCTCTGCCCGAATCTCTTTTTCAAGAGCCACCTTTTCGCGTTCCAATTCTCGCCGTTCACGCTTGTATTTAGAGTAGTTTGTCTTACCTTTGGGCGTTTGGAACGAGGACATCGTCTCTTTCACCTGCCTTTGTACCTCTTCCTCGCTAATCTCGTTTTTGTAACCTCGATGACTACGCTTGTTGTGGTTGTTTTTGTTGGCTTTAAAATCGAAATTATCAACATCTATTTTGGATTTTTTGCCTTTGATGCGTGTGCGAGAGGTCTTTTCGGTTGCATTTTGGTCTTGTAAATTGACGTTCTCAGCGTTGTCTTTTTGGTTTTGATTTTTCTTGTTTTGCAACCGCTCTTCTTTCTCCTTCTTTTTTTCTTCTTTCGTCTTTTTAGCGGGGTGCGTACTCATATTCATTTCGTCCAAATTGAGTTTCCCTATCACGTTTGGACGCTTTTCTAGTTCACTGTTGTGTACTTTAACCTCTACGACTCCGTCTTCGGTTTCGCTAAATTCGAAGCGTTTTTTCTTCTTGCCGTGTGTCTCTTTTACCTCACTTTTGGGTTGTTCTTGCACCTCCGTTTCTTTGGGAGTTTCGTTTTTGGACTTCTTCTCTGCTTTCGTTTTTTCCTCTACAGGAGCGACTTTTTCAGCATCGACTTGGTCACTTTTTTTGCTTTCGACCATCGCTTCTTTTTCGGTTTCATTTGCAGCCGCTTTTTTCTCCTCAATATCCATACGCCCCACGACCTTGACATGAATAACGTTCGTAGGCGTTATGACTTCTTCTTTTTTGGGAGTTGCAGGTGCTTTGGTAGGTTCTTCAACAACGACTTTTTTATTTTTTTGGGCTTCAATTTCGTCAGCAAGAGTTTTATTATATCCCCTAACAAGGGTCAAATAATCCTCGTCTGATAACTTTGTGTTGGGGTTGTCCACTACTTCTATTCCTTGTTTTTGAAGGTATTCCACGGCTGTTGCAATCCCGATTTCGAGTTGCTTACACGCCTTCATTAAACTCATTGCCATAGGTCAAAGTGTTTTAGATTGTGAATAATAAACTATCAATCATTTTCAAATTCGGCTTGAAGAATGCGAATCACTTCGTCTATCGTTTCTTCCTCCAAATCCGTTCTATTCAGTAACTCGCCTTTAGGAACGTTCAATACGTCCTTAGCGGTGTCCATTCCGATGCCTTTGAGCACATCTATAACCCATTGATCTATTTCATCGTTAAATTCATCTAATTCAATATCTTCAACGTCTTCATTTTCCAATTCCCTGAAAATATCCAAATGATAGCCCGTAATCATGCTGGCAAGTTTAATGTTATAGCCACCACGACCGATTGCCAAACTGATTTCAGCAGGTTTGATGTAGATTTCTGCCGTTTTTTCGGCTTCGTTCAAATGGATAGACGAAATAGGAATTTTTGCGGGAGCCAATGCACGTTGGATATAAACCGCCATATCCTCCGAGTAATGAATCACGTCGATGTTTTCGTTCCGCAACTCACGTACAACGGCATGAATACGCGTTCCGTTCGCACCCACGCAGGCTCCAACGGGGTCTACACGATTATCAAACGACTCCACTGCCACCTTTGCACGTTCACCTGGGATTCGAGCGATATTGCGGATAGAAATCAAACCATCGTGTATCTCGGGAATTTCCTGCTCAAAAAGCCGTTGCAAGAACAGCGGACTCGTACGCGAAAGCGTGATATGCAATTTCTGATTTTTGTTTTCCACTTGCATCACAACGCCCCGAATAATCTCGCCTTTTTTGAAGAAATCGCCTGGAATTTGGTTGGGTTTGGGGATATACAACTCTTCGCCTTTTTCGTCCAGCAAAAGCATCTCTTTTTTCCAGATTTGATACAACTCTCCGCTGGCAATTTGCCCTTTCAAATCCACGTATTTATTGTAGGTACTTTCCTTTTGCAACTCAATGATACGGGACATGAGCGTTTGACGAAGGTTCAAAATCATTCGGCGACCAAAAGACGCAAAATCCACTTTATCCACCACTTCTTCGCCCACTTGTGCGTCTGGATCCAACTCCTGTGCTTCTGACAAACCCACTTGACGAACATCGTCGATTGCTTCATTGTCATCTACCACAGTACGTGTACGGTAGATTTCCAAATCGCCTTTGGTGGGGTTGATGATGATGTCAAAGTTTTCATCAGAGCCGTAATTTTTGGCAATCACACTCCGAAAAGCGTCTTCTAACACGCGACTGAAAGCCTCTTTGTCTATATTTTTCAGCTCTTTAAACTCCGAAAAAACATCACTCAATCTAATTTTTTCTTGTTTTCTACTTGGCATATATTTTTTATATTTTTAACATTAACTTAACATATTGCACCGTATCATACGATAAAGTGTCTTCTATCTGTACTTTTTGCTTTTTTTTCTTGCCTTCCAAACGCTCCATTTTTTCATAGGCAACCGTAAAATCTTGCTCATCTGCCCGCAACAACGTTCCGCGAATGATTTGCCTATCTTTTTTCAGCACTTCCACCTGCTCACCGATATGTTTTTGGTACTGCAACAAGGTCGCAAAAGGTGCTGTGATAGAGACTGAACCCACTTCCAACTGGTAGTCATCAAGTTGTGGCAAGTCCAATGCCCGCAACCGACTGTTCAAATCAGCACAAAAATCCATATCCACGCCTTTCAATCGGTCAATACTAACCACCAACGTCTCGTCCTCCAACTCTACGCTAACAAGTTGATAATCAGTATTTTGCAATAAATTTTCTACGTTTTTTTTCAGTAATTCTACCACCATCTTTTTTTGTACAAGTACTTTTTAATTTTAAAAAAGAGAACCCGCTTAGGTTCTCTCAATCAAATATGAAATTATCCAATCAAAAGTTCACAAACATACAAGTTTTTTTTGAAAGTACAAAAAATAATGTTTTTTTTTGAAAAAAAAGTACCTTTGTGTCGAAATTTTTAGGAAAGTTGTCTGAGTGGTCGAAAGAGCCGCACTCGAAATGCGGTGTACGCATTACGTCGTACCGGGGGTTCGAATCCCTCACTTTCCGCAAGAAAGAGAAAATCTGTCTGTTTGAATTTACTCAAGCAAGCAGTTTCTATCCGATTTCATAAGGTTTTTCAGAAACAAAATAGGGATGGTAATTATGAAAAGAATATCTATTTATTTGCTCTAATTCTTTTTTTACTTATTTCGGTAATTTTTGAATGGTGAGTTTTAATTTGTAATAAACAGGCGTTCCATATGGAGCGAGTTTTTTTGGTTTGTAGCCACCTACCCAACCATATACATCATTTTTCCCAGTAGAAACAGCAGATACTAATAATTCGTTATCACTTATCCAACATAAGTTAAAATCAGATATGTCTTCATGCCAACGATAATCAACGTAATGGCAGATTGGAACCATGTGATAGTTTTTTTCATCATACCAATAAAACCATAAATCGCCATGAAAATCACAATTATGTCCTTGCTGTCCCACAAAAATCCTATTTTTACCATAGGAACTTGTCTCTGTTTGCATAAAAGAAGAATCTATAATACCATCTTCTGTCA
>JBGUYG010000026.1:0-8297 GCA_045118535.1 Paludibacteraceae bacterium | reverse complement strand
TACCTTTTCTGATAATGAAATTGAAGATTACAATCAGTTAATTTCGTTAGTCGGTAAAGAAAAAGCTGAAGACAAAATCAAAGAATTAATTTCTGATTACATAAAAAAATAATGCTGTTCACATCAAATCAAAGAATGTTTTATTATGTCTGTAATTGTCCCAGCAATCAAATCACAAGGAATAAAAACCAAGCTTGTACCTTGGATCAATGATTTGATATTACAGTCAGGTCTTAATTTACAAAATGCAAACTGGATTGAGCCATTTTTCGGGACAGGTGTAGTTGGATTAAACACAATAGTTGGTGGTAAACGTATTGTAGGCGACACTAATCCACATATAATTAACTTCTATAAAGGATTGCAAAATGGGAACATCACTTCCTATAATATGCGTAGTTATTTAACGTATGAAGGAAGTATTCTTTCTGATGCAAACGAAGAAGGTTATGCACATTTCAAGAAAATTAAGAATCGTTTTAATGTCGAACATAGTCCGTTTGATTTTATTTTTCTTTCACGTGCAGGATTTAATGGAATGATGCGTTTCAACCGCAAAGGCGAATGGAATATTCCTTTTTGTAAGAAACCATATCGATTTGCACCAGCATATATCACAAAAATCTGTAACCAAATACAAGAAACTAATAAAATAATAAAACGTTATGAGTGGACCTTTTGCAATCAGGATTTTTTGAAAACCATAGAATCTGCACAAGCTGGCGATTTGATTTATTGTGATCCTCCATACTTTGGAAGATATGTTGATTATTATAACGGTTGGACTGAAAAAGACGAAATCAATTTATTTCATGCGTTATCAAATACATCTGCACATTTTATTCTTTCCACTTGGCATCATAACGAATTTCGTTCCAATGATATGATTGATAAGTTTTGGAAACGGTTTAATATCGAAACACAAGCACATTTTTATCACAGTGGAGGACATATTGAGAATCGTCATGCAATGGTTGAAGCTCTTGTCTTTAATTTTGACTTACAACCGTATGCTAAAATTCCACATGAACAATTACATTTAGCACTTTAATTGATATGAAAAGTGCTGGAACTGATACAAAAGTTTACAACAACATATAATTTTTCTCACAAACATTTTTATTTCTTTTTTTTACAAAATTATTTGTACTTTTGACGGCTTTTTGACGGAAAATTAGTTTCCCATAGAAAAAGCACAAAATGAAGTTTAACCTTTTAATTTATTTTTTATTTTTATGACAGATAATGATGCACTCCAAAATTTTAATTGGGACAGTTATGAACAACAAGTGCAAGGCAAACAAAACCAAGAAGAGTTAGCCAAGTATGACCAATCCGTAACGGCTGTAAAAGCACACGAAGTAGTTACGGGAACCGTTACTGCTATCAACAAACGCGATGTCGTTGTAAATATCGGCTACAAGTCAGAAGGCGTTCTTCCTATCAGTGAATTTCGTTATAATCCCGATTTGAAAGTTGGAGACAAAGTCGAAGTATATATTTCGAATCAAGAAAACGCTGACGGACAGTTGGAATTATCGCATACGGCTGCTCGTGCTGCTAAGAGTTGGGACCAAGTATTAGAAGCGTTTGACAAAGACGAAATCCTCAAAGGATTCATTAAATGCCGTACCAAAGGCGGTATGATTGTGGATGTGTTGGGTACTGAAGCA
Source organism: Paludibacteraceae bacterium (assembly GCA_045118535.1). Classification (GTDB taxonomy): domain Bacteria; phylum Bacteroidota; class Bacteroidia; order Bacteroidales; family Paludibacteraceae; genus Colicola. The sequence goes on along the minus strand of JBGUYG010000026.1, from coordinate 6,624 downwards.
TTCTTGCCAGGTAGTCAAATTGACGTGAAACCTATCCACGATTACGATATTTTGGTTGGTAAGACGATTGAATTGAAAATTGTTAAAATCAATCACGAGTTCAAAAACGTGGTTGTGTCGCATAAAGCCCTCATTGAAGCCGAAATTGAGGCTCAAAAACGCGAAATTATTAGCCACCTCGAAAAAGGTCAAATCATCGAAGGTACCGTTAAAGCCGTTATGCAGTACGGTGTGTTCATGGATTTGGGTGGCGTAGATGGCTTGATTCATATCACCGACTTGAGTTGGGGACGCGTAAATGACCCGCACGACATCCTCCAAGAAGGTCAAAAAGTGAACGTGGTTATTTTAGACTTTGACGAAGACCGCAAACGTATCGCTCTGGGCTTGAAGCAACTTACACCACATCCTTGGGACGCTTTAGACCCGAACTTGAAAGTGGGCGACCATATCAAAGGAAAAGTGGTTGTCATTGCCGACTACGGGGCTTTCGTGGAGGTTTTGCCGGGTGTGGAAGGACTTATCCACATCAGCGAGATGTCTTGGAGCCAACACTTACGCTCTGCAAGCGATTTCTTGCAAGTGGGACAAGAGGTTGAATCGGTGGTTCTCTCCTTGGATAAAGAGGAACGTAAGATGTCCTTGGGTCTCAAACAACTTAAACCCGACCCATGGGAAACGATTGATAGCAAATATCCTATCGGCTCGAAACACACTGCCAAAGTGCGTAATTTCACTACCTTCGGTGTGTTTGTGGAATTGGAAGAGGGCGTTGAAGGTTTGATACATATCTCGGACTTGAGTTGGACGAAAAAAATCAAACATCCGAACGAATTTACGTCTATCGGAGCCAACATTGACGTGGTTGTGTTGGAAATCGACAAAGACAATCGCCGTTTGAGTTTAGGTCATAAGCAACTCGTGGACAATCCTTGGGACTACTTGGAAACGAAGTATGCCGTTGAATCAGTGGTAGAAGGCAAGGTAATCAAGATCGCTGACAAAGGTGCAACCGTGTCTTTGGAAGAGGATATTGAAGGCTTCTGTCCTACCAAACACATGCAAAAAGAGGATGGCTCAAAGATGAAGATTGACGAAGAATTGCCATTCAAAGTCATTGAATTTAGCCGTGAATCCAAACGTATCTTGCTCTCGCACTTGCGTACCTGGGAACCATTGCAAGAAAAAGCAGACGCTAAAACAGCCACTCCGCAAACCGAAAAAACGACTTTGGGAGACTTGACTGCCTTGGCTGACCTCAAATTGTCAATGGACGAAAAGAAAGAAGAAAAGAAATAATTCTGTGAACGTTTGCCCTGCTCTCGTAGTGGGAACGGGGCAAACTTTTTATAAACCTAAATAACCTAAACTATGAAAAAAGAATCCTTAGATGCTTTCAAAAATCGGGCGAAACAAATTCTACTCAATAAGTATTGGGTTACGCTCATCGTTTTTGCTTTCATTTTTCTGTTTGTAGGAGGTGAGCAAAATGCCATTTCGTTCATCAAACGCCAAGTGCAAATCAGCCGTATGAATAGCGATTTGGCACGGTATAAAGCCGCTTCGTTGAGTTTTCAACACAAATTAGAAACCTTAAAAAGCATTGATAGTTTGGAGTGTTTTGCACGCGAACGGTATTTGATGAAAACCGATAATGAGGTGATTTTCTTGATTGACGAATGACAAAAATAGGTACAAAAATAGCCTACTTTATCACTAAATGCATCGATTTCATTTATGATTACGTGGCTAAATACATTCAGCGATTTTGCACGAGGCAGTTGTTTCGGTATGCTGTTTGTGGCGTAAGTAATTTAGTGTTAGATTGGTTTTTGTACTTTATTTTTTACAATTTTATCATCGGGCATAACTTGGTGTATTTCACGCTTTTAGGGCATCAATTTTGCATTACGCCTCATATCGCCACGCTCTGTGTGGTCTTTCCAATCACGCTGCTGACGGGCTTTTGGCTCAATAAATACATCACTTTTGTGCAATCCAACCTCAAGTCTTCTCACCAACTCAAACGCTATATTTCCATTGTAGTCATTAATTTGTTGCTCAATTATTTTGGCTTGAAATTGTTGGTAGAAGTGGCTCATTGGTACCCCACCCTCAGCAAGATTTTTGTTACGCTCATCACGGTTTTGGTGAGTTATGTGGGACAAAAGTATTACAGTTTTGCCACGAAAAAAAAGTAAAATATGATTTGGGATAACAACGAAGATATTAAGAAGATTGAGTGCCGCAACAATGCCTCGCAGGTGCAACAACTCCTCAATGAGAACCGCGAATTACGCTCGCCATACGTATTTTTGTTGGATACGATGCGGGAAATAGAGGCTTTGAATCGCATTTTGGTACCCGTTACGATGTTGCAGGAGGAGGTTTACAAAGCCGAGATTTGCTCTTATTTATGCCGCAAGACGAATGCACAAATCATCATTTTGCAACCCAACGACTACGGCAGCAAAGCCAAAATCAATATCGGCAAAATAACCACTTTGTTGGACAAATTTTCGCTTCCGTACCGCATTGAACAGGGCAAGAAAAACACGTTTTCGCTCTACAAGGAAGCTTGCCAGCGTGCGGACGAGTTCCAAGCCGACTTGTTGTTGCTCACCGCCAGCCGCGAATATGGTTGGGATGACCTCATCTTTGGACCTGTCGAGCGGTACGTCATTCAGCATGCCAAGGTACCCGTGATGCTCGTCAATCCCCGTGCCGACTTGTTCTCGCTGTGCGATTAGGAGGAGACGACGGTTATTTTTCATTTTTTAGGGGAAGCCCGCCAGAAATCGGCCCGCATCTCAGAAGCCACGCCCTTTGGAAGGTGAAAGGTGAGAAATGAAAGGTCAATCGGTTAATCGGTGAACTGGTGAAGCGGGGAATTGTACATTGTACATTGTTAATTGTAAATTGGTTAAACTTTTCAATTTTCATTTTTCAACTCTCTATCCTCTCTACCGAATAAGACGAACAGGACGACCTTGATACCTCCATACAGTCGTGTTGGATTTGAAACTACGACCACTGAAATCAAACTCCGCTATATACGCTTTCCCCGATTGATAAGCATTTGAAGACCAATAACCACACCCATGACCCAATTTGGCCATATCAATTTTCCAGCCATTACTGTAATAACGGTCTCTACAACTCGGCAAGAACACACAACCCGCCTTCTCATAACTTTCCCAAGTAGCCATACTGATTGTTTGAACACCTGCACTTGCACCCACCGGAATAGCCGACACACCCGCTTTTGCCCACGTAAAATTATCGGGATAAATAACTACACCCGTAACTGTATCAGCAGCATTCGGACCAAATTTGAAGTGAACATACGAATAACCCGCACCGCCATTGACTTTACGCGTATTGAACAAATAATCCCATTCCTCCTGAGTCGGTGTACGCCACATACCCGCTGGAAAACCACTGATAGCATTCTTACCCCAGTCACTCCAAGAGTATTTTTCACTTGCTTGGTCTAAGGTATAAGGTTTCTGTGCATTCCCCACACCACTCGTTCCCCAAGCAAATAAATCAAGCCAACCTGCGTAATCTGACTTCGCCGACAAGTTATTACATTTCTTCAATGTACCATTATCATCCCAATATACCGTAGCAGCGGCACCCCCATTAAGGATACGGTCATATTGATGCTCCGCAAACCGCCACCTATTTTGTTTCGGACAATACTGCAAGTTGCCTGGCGAGAATCGCACCTTCTTTGAAGCCCCCACCGAGAAGAAGAACTCTTGTTGGCTATAATCTTGCACAAGGCGAACACAGTGACAATTCTTGCGGTTAGTTTTGACTTCGTGTTGCAAATTGCTACTTGACATATCGGTCTTGATACCAAATGCTTGCTTTCCATTGGCTGCCGTAGTAGTCCAATAACCTGTTACTGTCTCATCAAAAGTCAATCTCTCACTGCCATCTACCATATAAAATCTAAATGTATTGGGTAAAAACACACAACCCGCTTCCTCCAGAACAGAAAACATATAAGCGTCAAGCACAGATATTTTATAATTATTTCCAAACGGTAAAGGTGCCAAGCCCACCTCCGCAAAACTAAAGTCATCGGGATAAAGCAACATGCCCGTAATCGTATCCGACTCATTCTTGCCATATTGCAAACGAACGTAGGTAAAAGCACTATCTTTCCAATCTACGATACGACTGATTAAAAGATATTTCCATTCTTCAAGCGTCAGTGTTCGCCAAATGCCAGGACGATACATCGTGCTATCCTTAGCGTACAAAAAGTGAATGTTATTGTCGTCATACACACAATTGCTATACTCACGAATCACGTTGCCATAACCCCAATCAAACCAACGATTGGTTCCAGACGTTGTATCTATATCGTTATTCGTGGCACCCGCACCATGCCCTTCATCATACGACGGACCATAACCGTAGTTGTTATAATTCCCATTGAAGTTCGTTCCATTCAATTCATAGGGATAAAAATAAATTGCATACTCATCGCCCACTTTCCGACCATGCCCACTCGTTCCCCACGAAAACAAATCAACCCAACCCTCGTATTTTTTATGCATCAGCAGATTATTACACGGTACACCTTTTGTCTCCTTAAAACCCGATGCGGTCGAAGGGTCTGATGTAGTATAATCAATACTATCGTAAAAAACGGTGGTTATATTGCCATTTATACCACTTGCCTGCAAACCCTCTGGTGCGTAAAGACTCTTACCATTCCCCACACGGTCAAACTGACGCAAGGCAAAACGCCACTCGTTACGTGCTGGACAGTACTGCAAGTTACCCGAAGAGAAAATGACGGTTCCACCCGTAGCATTGATGGTAAACAAATGGGTAGTGGGCTTATTGACTAAAACCTTCAAGGATGTTATATAATGTCGATTGCACGGACTCGAAGAGCTATCTGCTGGTACTATTGCCATCTGAGCAGACATCAATAAGGGCAATGCAATCAAAAACATCACAGAAAAAATCCTTTCTTTCATTATTTTTCCCACATTTTTAAAACATCTTCATAAAAATTTCCGCGAATGTACGATTTTTTAGGGAAAAAATGACATGTTTTTAAAGGAAAACGTGAAAGGCAAGAGATAAAAAGTGAAAGATGAAAAGTGAAAGATGAAAGGTGAAAGGTGAATCGGTGAACTGGTGAATTGTACATTGTCAATTGTAAATTGGTTAAAACTTTCAATTTTCACTTCTCAAATTTCATTTTAGTTAAGCCCGCCAGAAATCCACGCTCATCTCATCAAGCCACGCACTTTTTAAAGTGAAAGATGAAAGGGGAAAGGTGAAAGGTCTATCGGTGAATTGTACATTGTAAATTGTTAATTGTAAATTGGTTAAAACTTTCCCTTTTCACTTCTCAATTTTCAATTCGATAAAAAAACAGCCACCCCTTTGTGTTGAGGTGGCCGCGATATATCCAAAAGTCCCGCAGGAGGTTATAAGTCTTGCACAAGACGAACAGGCATGGGGAAAAAACGCCTGGTGAATAAAGGCGTGATGGTGCGCTCATTATGACTGAAGTTTACATTATAGGCGTTATTAGCAGCTCCTGCAGTAGAAGACCAATAGGCGTACTTTTGTCCATAGAATCCTTCTTCTATGCTGAGTACATTATCCTCTGATATTATAATACGTCTCGACCCAGGCAAGAACGCCACGCCCACTTCTTGCAAAGCAGCAAACGTAGCGGCATCAATTTTTGTTACTGCATAGTTGGCACCGAAAGGCATGATAGGTACACTGGCCTCCGAGAAACTAAAGTCATCGGGATAAATCAACACACCCGAAACGGTGTCTGCTTCATTATCCGTATATTGCAAACGAACGTAGGTAAAGGCACTATCATTACCACCAACGGTACGGGTGGTCAACAAATAAGTCCATTCTGCACCGGTGAGTGTACGCCAAACACCTGGACGGTACATCGTACTATCCTTAGCGTGAATCGCACCATTCTCGCCGTGCGTACAATTGTTGAATTGGCGGATAACATTCAAATAACCCCAATCGAAAAAGCGGTTGGTACCCGAAGCCGTATCGATATGGTTGCTCAACGCACCAGGGCCATGACCCGCATCAAAAGAGGGACCATAACCGTAGATGTTATAGGTGTTACCTAAATCCGTTGCATTGAGGTCATAAGGATGAAAGAAGATAGCCAGCGAGTCTTTAACCTTCCGACCGTGACCGCTCGTTGCCCAAGGGAACAAATCAATCCAACCATCGTAACTCTTCGATACCAATAAATTGTTGCAAGGAACGCCTTTTATCTCTTTGAATTTCGATGGTGTGGAAGGATCGGGCGTAGAATAATCAATACTGTCGTAGAAGACGGTCGTCACGTTACCGTTCACGCCACTTGCCTGCAAACCCTCAGGTGCATAAAGACTCTTACCATTACCCACACGGTCAAACTGCCGCACCGCAAACCGCCACTCATCGCGAGCAGGGCAGTACTGCAAGTTACCTGGTGAGAAAATCACTTTGCCACCATCAGCATTGATGGAAAATGGATGCCTTTCGGGCGACTGCACCAACACCTTCAACGAAGCCATATAATGGCGATCACACGGACTTCCCGCTGTATCTGCTGGCACA
>JBGUYG010000025.1:0-18656 GCA_045118535.1 Paludibacteraceae bacterium | reverse complement strand
GGCGAATGCAGAAAACGCACATAATGTGTGGTTTAATATCCGTCAACGTGGGCTGACACCTAAGAATAGCGACCCACGTTATATCGCATTCCCCGTGCGGTTGGTGCAAGATATAAATATACGAAGAGATTTTGTTACCATTAAGAAAGAATGCGAATATGTGTGGGATTTAGGCGTTAAACAACATACGATAACGCTAAAAAAAGAGGGTACAACAGTCTATATGGATACTTTGCGTGACATTGATGGTTACGATAGCCTCTATTGCTATTTATATTTGAAGAAAGAGCTTCCATTAATCGAAATTACAGACACAACCTATTCTGTAAGTAATTATTCGTTTATTTATAACGGTTCTTTAATCGCATCATGGAGTTTGGAAGAAACAGGTCATGCATTTAATGAAACAAAAATCCATAAGGGGATTATTAGTGATGGTGATTGCGATACGATGAGATATAAATTAATATTGACTCGTAAAACAGCACCGATAACGGGGACTAATGGCAGAGATATGCTATTCTCGCCAGGTAACTTGGAGTATGGAGGAATTTCTCCAAAGACTTGGCGTTTTGCTCCGCGTCAGTTTGATAGGTGCGGTGGAGGTGGTAATGAAACGACTGTTTATTGGGATGATAATGGCGTGCTAACCAAATGTGATAATAGAAAAATTGGTTCTAATTCCTACGCTGGTTGGATTGATTTGTTTGGTTGGGGAACAGGAAGTAATGGAACCGCAACTTATACAAATAATGTTTATACTTCCTTTACAGATTGGGGTAATAATGAGATCAGTGGTTACCCTGCCAATACTTGGCGGACACCATGGACATCGGCATTAGAGCAAGCATTTGCTCGTAGAGTGAATGATGCTGATCCTTATTCGTTTGTTCGTTTGCAATACCGTAATGCTAATACGAATGAGCTTGCTTCGAATACTATTACGGGTTTGTTGATTTATCCGAATGGTTTCAGGTGGGAAAAAGCAGGTGTGACACCCCTCGCAGTGGGTGCTTCTGCAGGTGTGCAATCAATAGATGAAATTGTTTGGGGACGTTTAGAGAATGCAGGTTGTGTTTTCTTGCCTGCTGGTGACACTCGTACTGGTAGTTCACTTAATGGTAATGACTTTACTAATTATGGTACCTATTGGCTAAGGGATGAGAATGGTTCTGACGCCAACGCACTATATCTCAATTTCAGCGGTAAATCTATCAGTACCTCTAAAAAAACCCAACGTAGGAACGGTTGTTATGTCCGTCTAGTGAGATATTTATAATAAGTTTTTCGTGGGGTGAGCCTGCAAAAAGAAAATTGAAAAATGAAAGGTGAAGGATTGTGTGTCCTTCACTTTTTTTGTGTGGGCTTTGGTGTTTTTTGTCCCTCACGCCTTGTTTGGTGGAGGGCTTCCCTCCTTTGGTGGCAAGCTTCTTGCCCGAGCCACTTGCCCCTTCACTTTTTTTGTGTGGTGTGTTGGTGTTTTTTCAAAAAAAGTGCTACCTTTGCAAAAATAAAAAATAGTTTTTGTGAACTATGCCTACGATTTTAGAGATATTTGGTTTACGTTTTTTCTTCTATTCAGAGGAACATTTACCTATTCATGTTCATGTCGTAGATAGCGATGGAAGATTAAAAATAGCGATGTCTCCTCAGATTAAGTTGGTTTCTAATGATGGAATGAAGCCTCGTAACGTAAAACGAGCGTTGCAAATAGCACAAATGTACCAAACGGAAATTATTGATAAATGGAATGAATATCATGGAAAAGAGAATCCAAAAGATTGATTTTGTCGATCGTCTTATCGTCACAACTACCACCGACGGTCAGCAGTACGTTCGGGCTTTGTCGGATTTTCCTTTGCTCCAGCGAGCCACAACCACCCAACGGCAACACTACACTATCGGCAAGTGGGGCGACGATGTGCGTTGGGCAGAGATAGACGAAGATATACATATCTCCAGCCTCTTGAAATTTGAAAATTGAAAGGTGAAAGGTTTAACCAATGTACAATTTACAATGAACAATGAACAGTTCACCGATTTTCACCTTTCATTTTAAAAATTTTTCTTTCGTTTTTTTGTAAAAAAGATTATCTTCGTAAAACCTTTAAACATACTGTTATGAAAAACGAATCCCAAAATTGCAAAAATGCCCAACAAACTGCCAAAAAGCTTTCTAAAGCATGGTTAGCGTCCCTCAAAACGCAAGGTTGGATTACGATTAACGATCCAAGTTACTTGTGATGCGGTTGCTTTCCCCTTTCACCTTAAAAAGGGCGTGGTTTCTGGGGTCTTCTACTTGTTACATATTCATAATAGATTTGATATTTCTTATATATTTTGGTGATTCTACATAAACATTGTTGTACTTGAAATCCTTTATATTGTTGGTTATATAGATATAGCAATGCTGTTTTGCCCCTAAAACAAACTGTATATTGTCCTCAATATCCACGTGCGACATCGTTAAGGCAACTTTAATATCCGCTTCTGAAAAGCCGATAATCTTAATATGGTGCATTAGATGGTTGATGTAATCAATGATTTGCTTCCTGTGTTGCAAATCTTTTTTCCTTCCTTGCAGTGTCGAAATTGTTTGAGCAATCGCCAAAGAAGAAGTGTAAAGCTCGTTGTCGTTTAATTGAAACATAAATTTCATTGCTTCCACGTCTGCTTTAACTCCACGAAAACACCCGACTAACACATTCGTGTCAATGTAGATACGCCTCAGTTTTTTTGTACTGGTTTTCATAGGATGACGCTTTCGTATTTTTTCTTTTCTTCGGGCGTCAGTAGGTCAATGTTGCCAGCAAAAAAGGCGTGCAGTGCGTTTTGGTAAATCCTTTTTTTGGGTACGCCACTCCGCTTGATGACAAGTTCCATACTTTCTTTTTGAAGTTCTGCCCGTTTCTTTTCACTTATTTTTTGTGTTTGCATAACTTTATTTTTTTTGCAAAGGTAGGATTTTTTAATTGATTGTGGAAGTTTTTTTTCGTAGGCTTTTGCTAAAAAAAATGTCCATCCTTTTTCCTTGATTGCTAACTTTCATTTTTCATTTTTGAGTTTTTTTTATACCTTTGCGAATATGAATTTGCAGGAAGAGATATTGCGTCGCCGCACGTTTGCGATTATCAGTCATCCCGATGCGGGCAAGACCACGCTTACCGAAAAACTCCTACTCTATGGTGGGGCGATTCACGTGGCAGGGGCTGTGAAAAACAACAAGATTCGCAAGACGGCAACGAGCGACTGGATGGAAATAGAAAAACAGCGTGGCATTAGTGTGGCTACCTCCGTGATGGGCTTTGAATACACGCCCACGAGCGTTGCCTCCGCACCCACCTATCACATCAACATCTTGGATACGCCTGGCCACCAAGATTTTGCCGAAGATACCTTCCGTACCCTGACGGCTGTGGACTCGGTGATTATTGTCGTAGATGCTGCCAAAGGCGTTGAGACCCAGACACGGCGACTGATGGAGGTGTGTCGGATGCGAAAGACACCCATCATGATTTTTGTCAATAAGATGGACCGCGATGGCAAAGAGCCGTTTGATTTGTTGGACGAGTTGGAAAAAGAGTTGCAAATCGCGGTGCGTCCGCTCTCGTGGCCGATTAACATGGGTCAGAACTTCAAAGGCGTGTACAACATCTTCCAATCTACCCTCGATTTATACACTCCCAACAAGACGCAAGTAACCGAATCGATTCATTTTGACGACCCACACGACCCCGCGATACAGCAACTGCTCGGCGAAAAAGATGCCCAACAACTGTACAACGACCTTGAGATGATTGACGGTGTGTATAACCCGTTTGACAAAGCCGAGTACCTCAAAGGCGACCTTGCACCGATATTCTTCGGCAGTGCGTTGAATACGTTTGGGGTGAAGGAGTTGTTGGAGTGCTTTGTGCAGATTGCTCCCTCGCCACGGGCTGTGGAAGCGGTGGAAAGGGTGGTGGAGCCGATGGAAGAGGCTTTTACGGGTTTTTGCTTTAAGATTCATGCGAATATGGACCCGAATCACCGCTCGTGCATTGCGTTTTTTAAGATTTGTAGCGGGAAATTTGTGCGAAATGAGTACTATAAGCTTGTTCGCGACAATAAACAGATGCGTTTCTCGGCTCCCACGTGTTTTATGGCACAGAAGAAGGAGACGGTGGACGAGGCTTTTGCAGGCGACATCGTGGGGTTACCCGACACAGGGAACTTTAAAATTGGCGACACGCTGACGGCTGGAGAGGAGTTGCATTTTAAGGGCTTGCCGAGTTTTTCGCCTGAGATGTTTAAGTACATCGAAAATGCCGACCCTATCAAACAAAAACAGCTGGACAAAGGCGTGAAGCAACTGATGGACGAAGGCGTTGCACAACTGTTTGTCAATCAAAACAATGGTCGGTAAATCTTCGGTACGGTAGGGCAGTTGCAGTTTGAGGTGATTCAGTATCGGTTGGAGCACGAATACCAAGCCAAGTGTCGCTGGGAGAACCTCAATATGTACAAGGCTTGCTGGATAGAGAGCGATGACCCGCAAGAGTTGGATTTGTTCAAGAAACGCAAAGCCCAGTATATGGCGTTTGATAAGGAGGGTCGGGATGTTTTTATGGCGGATTCGGCGTATGTGTTGCAGATGGCACAAAATGATTATAAACATATTCAATTCCATTTTACTTCAGAATTTTAACACCAAAAAGATATGAAAAACATCAAGTTTCGTTTAATTGTAATGAATTTCCTCGAATTTGCGGTTTGGGGAGCGTATTTAACCTCTATGGGACGCTATTTAGCCCATCATGGTTTGGCTGGTAATATCGGCATTTTTTATTCCATTCAAGGTATTGTGAGTCTGTTTATGCCCGCTTTGATGGGTATTGTGGCGGACCGTTGGATTCCTGCCAATAAGTTGCTTTCGATTTGTCAGGCGTTGGCAGGTGCGTTTATGATAGGTGCTTGTGCGTATGCGTATCCTGCGGGCAATGATGTAGCTTTTGTGCCGTTGTTTACGCTGTACACGTTGTCGGTGGCGTTTTATATGCCAACTATTGCGTTGACCAACTCGGTGGCGTATAGTTTGCTGACCAAAGCGGGTTTGGACATCATCAAGGATTTTCCGCCAATTCGTGTCTTTGGTACGATTGGTTTCATTTGCACGATGTGGGTGGTGGACTTGTCGGGCTTTCAAGATACGGCTTTGCAGTTTGCGATTAGTGGTGCGTTGAGTGTGGTGTTGGCGATTTATGCGTTGACCTTGCCTGCGAACGAAATCAATAAGAATGTGGAGGCTAAGTCGTGGGTGGATGCGTTCGGCTTGCGGGCTTTCAGTTTGTTTAAGCAAAAGAAGATGGCTATTTTCTTTGTTTTTTCAATGCTTTTGGGTATCTGTTTGCAAATTACCAACGGCTTTGCCAATCCGTTTTTGGGGTCGTTTAGTGGCATCGAAGAGTTTGCCGATAAGTTTGCGGTGAAGCACTCGAATATGCTCATTTCGTTGTCGCAGATTTGTGAGACGTTGTGCATCTTGGTGATTCCATTCTTCTTGAAACGGTTTGGGATTAAGAACGTTATTTTGATGTCGATGTTCGCTTGGGTGTTGCGTTTTGGGTTGTTTGGCTTGGGTGACCCGGGCACTGGCGTGTGGATGTTTGTTTTGAGTTGTATTGCGTATGGTTTTGCGTTTGATTTCTTCAATATATCGGGTTCGTTATACGTTGACCAAGAGACCGATCCGGGCATTCGCTCGTCGGCACAAGGTGTCTTTATGATGATGACGAACGGCTTGGGTGCAACCATCGGTACACTCACTGCACAAGCCATCATTGACCACTTTGTTTACAACCCACAAGCGAGTGGTGCTACCCCGCTGCAGGTGTGGGAAGGTTGGCAGACGAGTTGGTATATTTTTGCGGCTTACGCAGCTGTGATAGGCGTTTTATTCGCTTTGTTGTTCCAATACAAACATACGCCCGAAAAGTAATGTACAAAAAAGAGTTATCTTACTATTTTTCAAGCCCGATTGCTTATATTGTGATTGGGCTGTATTTGATTGCCAACAGTCTGTTTTTGTGGGTTATTCCGGGCGAATGGAACATCATTGATGCGGGGTATGCGGAGTTTACGGGACTTTTTCAGTTGTCGCCGTGGCTATTGATGCTCCTTTGTCCTGCGATTACGATGCGATTGTTTGCAGAAGAACGCCAAAATGGCACGTGGAACTTGCTCCGCACCAAACCCATCTCGTTGAGCAAAATTGTTTTGAGTAAATACTCTGCTGCGTGTACTTTGTTGCTATTGGCGGTGTTGCCGAACATCATCCATTATTACATCGTTTATTTCATCGCCGAGCCTATTGGGAACGTTGATGGAGCGGCTTTTGCGGGTTCGATGATTGGACTTTTACTACTTAGTATGGCATTTATTGCAATTGGGCTGTTTGCTTCTACGATTACGAAAAGCCAGATTGTGGCGTATATTGTGGGTGGAACGATTTGTTTTATTCTATTTTGGCTTTTATTGCAAGACCATTATGCGAGCATTTCGCGGGGAATCATTGATTTGAGGGATATTTTTTACTATTTACTCGTTATTTTGGTCTTTTTGAATGCTACCTATTTTGTGGCAGATAAGATGGAAAAATTTTAAGCAAAGATGATAGAACAGCACGGATTAACAGCCCAAGAGGTTTTAGTAAATCGCCTGAAATATGGTGTCAATGTCCTTACGCCCGTCAAAAAAGAGACACTTTGGGATAGTTTCAAGGCCTGTTTTGCGTACTGGCTCATTCGTGTTTTGGTGTTGTTATTGGTTGTAAGTTGCGTTTTGTTTACGTTTTGGACTTCGGCTCCCGACAACATTTGGATAGGCACGGCAATTTTAGGTATCTTGTTGATTGTCAGTCTGTTAGTGGCGTTGTTTGGTGGCTTGGAAGACCATTTGATTACGATTTTAATTTATGCTTTGTTGCTCTCGGGTGGGATTACGTTTTACGAAATTGTGTGGACGGGAGCAGGTTATAATGCGTTTTTTGAGCCGATTGGAATCATTATTGCTTTGCTTTTGGCAACGGGAATCAGTTTTTTCTTGGAGCGACACAACGAAAAGACCTTCCAAAGTCTGAATGAAGTCAATGACGAGACGCATGTCAAGGTGATGCGTGATGGCAATATATGCGAGGTGGAACGCAAGGAGATTGTGTTTGGCGACATCGTTATCTTGGAAACGGGCGAGGAGATTCCAGCCGATTGCGAGTTGTTGGAGGCATTGAATCTGACGGTGAACGAGTCGTCGCTGACGGGTGAGCCTTTGAGCCACAAAACGACTAACGAGAAGGATTTTGAAAAAGATGCTACCTATCCTTCCAACTATATCATGAAAGGTTGCACGATAATCGAAGGCTATTGCGTTGCCAAAGTGTTTGCAGTGGGCGACCATACGGCTTGTGGAAAGGTTTTTGAAGCGGCACAGGTGCAAGAAGGCAACCCGACTCCGTTGAGCCGAAAGTTGGAATGGTTGGCAAAAGTGATTGCAAAAGCGAGCTATTTAGTGGCGTTTTTGATTATCGTGGGGCGACTGATCATGTATTTCACGACCTACACCATTTCGGACAGCGAAAGTGCGTTGAACTTCGTTGAATACTTGCTTCACACGATTATGATTGCGGTTACGTTGATTGTGGTTTCGGTGCCAGAAGGTCTGCCGATGAGCGTCTCGCTTAGTTTGGCGTTGAGTATGAAAAAACTGATGGATCAAAACACCCTGCCACGTACCATGCACGCCTGCGAAACGATGGGAGCAACCTCGGTTATTTGTACCGACAAAACGGGCACGCTTACCCAAAACCAAATGCAGGTTCACGACACCCATTTTGCCCTCATGCCACCCAGTATCATCTACGAATGCGTGGCAGTGAATACGACTGCGAACTTGGATTTTTCAGACCCAACCAAGATAAAAGCCATCGGCAACCCTACGGAAGGGGCTTTGTTGCTTTGGTTGCATAGTAAGAAGGCCGATTATCTGACCTTACGCGAGCAAAACACCATCGTGGATAGGTTACCTTTTTCGACCGAACTGAAGTATATGGCGACTATTGTTCAATCGCAAGAGTTGCAAAAACGTGTTTTGTACGTCAAAGGTGCTCCTGAAATCGTACTATCTATGACGAACACGACCGAGATGGAGAAAAAACAATACTTAGACCAATTGCTTACTTATCAAAACAAAGCGATGCGGACGTTGGCGTTTGCGTATTTGCCGCTGACTGATGACCAAGTCGTTTTTGCCAACGGGAAATTAGCGACCAACCAACTGAAAATGATGGGTATCGTTGCCATTTCTGACCCGATTCGCAAGGAAGTACCCAATGCCATTCGCGAGTGTATTGAAGCAGGTATACAGGTCAAAATCGTTACGGGCGACACTCCCGGCACAGCCAAAGAGATTGGGCGACAAGTGGGTATTTGGACAGAAAACGATACCGAAGACAACCTACTCACAGGGCAAGAGGTTGAGCAGATGTCCGATGAGGAGTTGCGGGAAAGGTTGCTTGCAACGAAAATCGTCTCGCGGGCTCGTCCCAACAACAAGGAACGTATTGTGCGTACCTTGCAAAAAATGAATTATGTGGTGGCTGTTACGGGCGATGGGACCAACGATGCACCAGCCTTGAACGTGGCAGATGTGGGGCTTTCGATGGGCGATGGAACGGCTGTGGCAAAGGAGGCGAGCGACATGACGATTTTGGACAACTCGTTCAGCACAATTACCAATGCGGTGATGTGGGGACGGTCGCTGTACAAAAATATCCAACGATTTATTCTGTTTCAACTTACTATCAACGTGGTGGCGTGTTTGGTGGTGTTGGTGGGGGCTTTCACAGGCACCGAATCGCCCTTGACGGTTACGCAGATGTTGTGGGTCAATTTGGTGATGGATTCCTTTGCGGCACTCGCTTTTGCGTCTCTTGCACCGAGCAAAAATGTGATGCACGAAAAGCCACGTACCTCCGAAGAGCCGATTATTAGCAAGCCTATGGCACAAGGAATCTTCGGTATCGGTGGGATTTTGGCGATATTTTTGTTGGGCGTTTTGTTCTTCTTTCAATACACCGATTTTACGTCGCTGAAAGATTTTACCTACACGTGGACAACCCAAAAACACCTTTCTGCATACGAATTAACGCTCTTTTTCACCACCTTTGTGATGTTCCAATTTTGGAATTTATTCAATGCCAAAGCGTTTATGACGGGCAAGTCGGCACTCTTGGACTTAAATCCTAAAACTAACCGATGGTTCGTTATAACGACTATTGTAGTGATTGTAGGGCAGTTTACGATTGTGCAGTTTGGTGGCGATATGTTCAATGTTCAGCGTGGTGGGTTAGGGTTGATGGATTGGCTGATAATCATCGGTTTAACCTCTTTGGTGTTGTGGATTGTGGAGGGATTAAAACGGTTTCCTGCTTTCAAAGAAATATAAATGATGCAAGCATTAAAAAATATCATTCGGACTCATTGGGGGAAATTGTTGTTTCTCGGCTTGCTCGTTTCGTTTTCGGCGTGTAACTCACTCAATCATCAAGGCAGTACCCTCCAACGACAACTGTTATATCAAATCCAACAAGCCGACAAACTGACCCACGATATTCAGCAAAGCATTGAAAATCAATCATTTGATTCGGTTTTTGTGTTTTGTGAGCAACGCAATGATATTCTTTTTTATCTGTTTGATGAAGATATGCGGATGATATATTGGTCAAACAATTGGCTGACGGGCTCGTATGTTGACTTGTATCGCGATAATGAGTGGTTTTATCAACTTTTTTACAATGCCCATACCATTTGCCGTTGGTTGAAGCATGAAAAATACGCTATTCTGACCATTATTCCCATTCGTTACAATTATAATTTTGAAAATAAGCAACTGAAAAACACGTTCATTGAGCCGTTTGATATTTCGGCTGACTTTGACATAACCCACACGCAGCAGGAAGATTTTTATCCTATTTATGATGCTCAACACCGATTCCTTTTTTCGCTTTGTAATGCCAAAACAAACGAACAATCAAGCACGCCAACCGATAATTTTTACAACAGTTTTTCGTACCACACCTTGTCTAATTCTTCGGACGACAATGATAAACTTTTTTCTATTTTGTCAAGCCGAAAATTCTACCTTTTTTCCTTTTCAGCACTCGTTTTTTTCTATCTGTTGTGCATTTTTATTTTCGTTTACACACGCGGTATGCGTAACATGAAAATTGCTCACAAAATTTTGTACCTCATTTTTATTGTCATCGTAAGTAGTTATACCATCATTTTCTTCGTTTCGGTGCAACACCTCAAAACGCACTACGAAAAACAGCAGCGAGAAAACCTACTCTCAAAGAGCAAATTCATACAATCGGCATTGCAAAATTTATACTATTGGAACATTCAACTCACCGACCAAAACACGCACGGACTGAACACTGACTTGAAGGATTTGAGTTATTATTACCAGACCGACATTCACGTTTACGATATGGAAGGCGATTTGGTGGGAACATCTATCCCGTCTATTTTTGACAACGGTATTTTGTCCAAACATATCGCTCCGACAGTCTATTTTCACGACAGCCTCCATACTTGCCAAACCGAACAGATAGGCACGTTATCGTATCTCACAACGTACACCGAGTTTTACAACGGTAATTTTGTCCAAATTGGGTACATTTCCTTGCCGTTTTTTATTTCGGAGGACGAGATGACGTACGAAGTGGATAGTTTCTTGTCGCATTTGTTGCCAAGTTACATCTTTATCTTCTTGTTGGCTATATTTTTGGCCTATTTGATTGTGTATCGTATCACGTCTCCGATGACGGCTCTGACGCGACAAATGGCACAATTTCAGGTTGGAAAAGAGAATCAGCATACCATTGATTATCGACAAAATGACGAATTGGGGTTGCTCGTGCAGGAGTATAATAATATGGTCGAACAGTTGGAAAAATCAACGCAACTATTGGCTCAATCCGAGCGTGAAGTGGCGTGGCGAACGATGGCACGACAAATTGCACACGAAATCAACAACTCGCTTACGCCCATGAAACTGACTATCCAGCAACTCCAACGGATGCGTAACTCGGAAAAATTTAACGATTATTTCCAAAAAACGACCCAGACGCTCATTGAGCAAATCAATAGTTTGAATAAAATTGCATCGTCTTTTTCGTCCTTTGCCAAACTGCCTCAACTGACTATCACCACCGTCAATGTAGCACAAAAACTGTCGTTGGTTATCAATTTGATGAAAAACAATGCCGACCAAATTCCCATCCGCTATATTGGACCTTCTGACGGTGTTTTTGCCCGAACGGACGAGCAACAAATTTCGCAAGTTTTTACGAACCTCATTACGAATGCTTTGCAGGCCATTGGCGATAACGCAAACGGGAATATCATTGTGATTCTCAAAAACGATACGGAGAAGCGGATTCAAATCTCAATTTCAGACAACGGTTGCGGTATTCCTGAGGAAATTCAGCCGAAGATATTTTTCCCCAATTTCACCACCAAAACCACCGGAATGGGCTTGGGACTTGCGATTTCAAAGAATATCATCGAAGGTGGAGGAGGAAGTATCACGTTTGAGACATCACCACAAGGTACCACTTTCTATATTACGCTACTTGCCTCAGAACCTGTTTAACTTTTTTGTAGCACGTAGAGTTTATCGCCTCGCCGACATAGTTCAGGAATTTTCACCGAAAAAACCTCTCCTTGCTTCACTACGGCCACTTTTTGGCAGTTGGCATCGCGTAATTCAGATGCCACAAACGAAATCAAGCCTGTCGTTTCGCCCGTTATCATAAATTCGTCATCTTGCTGGATTTGCGAAATGGCTTCCACCGTAAATTCTGCCACCGAATGTTGCTTGAAAAAATTGGTGCATTTGCCCACAAAAATCTTCTTTTTCGTGGCTTGACTGCCGTATGTGTGTGTCCATTCGCCCAACGGTTGCCCGAGATAGTAGCCGTCCCAAAAACCGCGATTGAAGACCTCTGCAAGTTGCTCATCCCATGCCTTGATTTTGTAGTTGATGGAGTCGTGTTGCCATTCGCCTTTCTGGTAGGCTTCCACCGCTTGCCGATAGCATCGTACGACCTTTGCAACATATTCGGGTCCGCGAGCACGCCCTTCGATTTTCAAAACCGACACGCCCGCGTCTAAAATTTTGTTCAAGAAATGAATCGTTTTGAGGTCTTTTGGCGACATAATGTATTGATTATCAATGTCTAATGCCATGCCGGACGACTTATCAAAAACCGTGTACGCCCTTCGGCAAATCTGCACACAAGCCCCTCGGTTCGCCGACTGATTGTAGTTATGCAACGACAGGTAGCACTTGCCACTGACAGCCATACACAAAGCCCCATGACAGAACATCTCCAACCGCATCAACTTGCCCGACCGTCCTACGATATGCTCCCGCACAATGTCATCGTGGATTTGTTTCACTTGCTCCAAATTCAACTCCCGTGCCAGCACAGCCACGTCTGCAAATTGGGCATAAAAACGCAACGCTTCGGTGTTGGCGATGTTCAGTTGGGTGGATAAATGCACCTCCACACCTTCCTGCAAACAATACTGCATAACGGCTATATCAGAGGCTATAATGGCATCAATACCCTCTTTTTTTGCCCGTTGCACAATGGAAAGAGTGGTCGGTAAATCTTCGGGATACATCACCGTATTGAGGGTCAGATAGGTTTTGATGCGGTGTTGCTTGCATAATGCCACAATTTTCGCCATATCGTCCAACGTAAAATTGACAGATGACTTGGCACGCATATTCAACTTATCCACACCAAAATAAATGCTGTTCGCACCTTCGGCAATCGCCACTTGCAAACTCTCCCAACACCCAACCGGTGCCATAATTTCGATATTGTCATTCATAAAACTCTATAATTCAACAAATTAATTTTTACCGTTCATATAACTCGATGGGCAATCCGTCAGGGTCTTGCAAGAAAACGAACCGCTTCTGCGTGTATTCATCAACCCGAACGGCTTCGTGCTTGACACCCAATTTGTCCAATTCTGCTATTGCTTCTTCGACATCCGTTACCTCAAAAGCCAAATGCCGTAAACCAGTCGCTTCTGGGTGCGATAAACGGGCAGGTGGTGAAGGAAACGAAAAGAGTTCTATCACGTAATTGTTGCCCAACGCCAAATCGGTCTTGAAGGACTGACGCTCCGTCCGATAATGCTCTGCAAGCACCCGAAATCCCAGCACGTCAACATAAAACCGCAAACTACGCTCGTAGTCCGAACAGATGATGGCAATATGATGTACTTGATTGATTTTCAACATTTTATTGCGGGTCTTGTTCAACTAATTGCAAGCGTTTAACTATCGTGTGAGGTTTAAGCACACTGCCCGGCGAAAGCACTGCATTGGCTATGTGGTATTCTGCACCAAGTCCCGCAAGCAGTTGGCGAATAATCGCTTCGAGGTTGCCGACAATCTCCCACGCCTGTTTGTTCTGCAACGGAAAAACGGTTGGGCGAGTGATATACGTGCGAATATCCATCTTAGCCAAGTTTTTCCATAAACTTTTGCCGTTCCACGATGAACCGCGTGTGCGTGCCTTCTCCGAGCAACGTTTCGCCCGAATAAGCTGACACCTTAAACTCAATTTTTTTCCCCTCAACCTTTGTAACTTCCGCAACAGCCGTTATGGTTTCGCCGATTTTGGAGGGTTTGAGGTGTGTGCTGGAAATAAACCCACCAACAGTCGTAGAACCCTCTGGTAAGTGGGTTGCAACGGCAATCATAGCCGCATTTTCCATCAAAGCAATCATCGCAGGTGTAGCCAAAACAGGCATGTCGCCCGAACCGATATAACTTGCTGTGAGTGAGTCAGTAACAACCGTGCTACTGCTATTTTTCAAACCAATTTCAAGCATAATTTTAAATTTTGTAGTTGCAAACTTACGAAAAAAATACTAAGTTTGCCAAAATAATTTTAATACGATGATAGACCAAATAATTGAATACAACAAGGATTTTGTGGCTCAAAAAAGGTACGAAAAGTATCTGACCGACAAATATCCCAACAAAAAATTAGCCGTGCTTTCGTGTATGGATACGCGTCTGACTAAACTGCTGACGGCAGCACTTGGCTTGGAAAATGGCGATGCAAAAATCATCAAAAATGCAGGTGGATTGGTCATTTCGGCGTTTGATTCGGCGATGCGAAGTTTGATTGTAGCAATTTACGAGTTGGGCGTGGAGGAAATTATGGTGATTGCACACACGCATTGCGGGGCTTGCCACATGAATTACGAGCATTTTCACGAACAGATGAAAGCCAAAGGCGTAACGGACGAGACTTTGGAGACGATCCGCAAATGTGGCATTGACCTCAATCATTGGTTGGAAGGCTTTAAGGACACGCCCGAGTCAGTTCGCCAAACGGTACACACCATCAAAACGCATCCGCTTGTGCCCAAAAGCATGGTGGTGCGTGGCTTTATCATCGATTCAGAGACAGGACAGTTGGAAGAAATTTTTGAAAAATAAAAGCTTGTAAAATTGCCTAAAAAAGAATAACTTTGCGTCAAAATACAGAAAAATACATGTGAAAAAAATAAGCGTTTTATACATATTATTGATTTTTTTGTTCGGTGCGTGCCAGCCAAAACATATCCTTTCGTCCAAGAAAATGGAGAATATCTTGTACGATTTGCATAAGGCAGAAGCCATCATTGAGGTGGAAAATTTGGCAGTAAAACAGGATTCAAGCATCAATAAATTTTACGAAGTTTTGTTGGAAAAACACGGCATTTCGCAAGCACAATTTGACTCTTCTATCGTTTGGTACACGAACAATCCTCAACGGTTCAACAAAATTTATCCTCGTGTGATTAAGCGTTTGGAAGCGGATTTAGAGGAATTAAGAAAACAAGATATAGAACCCGAAAAAATGAAATTACGTCCTGTTGAAGACGAAAAAATGATAAAAAAAGAACTATGAAAAAATATGATTTGACCATTCAAGCAACTATATGCCAGCCGAACGAGTTGTCAGAAGAGTTGCAGGCGTTGGTGAACCAAGCCAAAGCCAAGACGAACGACTCCTATTGCCCGTATTCGCATTTTCATGTGGGTGCGGCTGTCTTGCTTGAAAACGGGGTGGTGGTTACGGGTACCAACCAAGAAAATGCTGCCTATCCAAGCGGTTTATGTGCCGAACGGACGGCTATTTTTTACGCAAGTTCGCAGTATCCCAATGTGCCGATGAAAGCCATTGCGATTGCAGGCTTTACCAACGGGCATTTCTCGCCCGAACCGTGCGTGCCGTGTGGAGCGTGTCGGCAAGTGATGGCTGAGTACGAAGAGCGTTTCAAACAGCCGATACAAGTGGTGATGTATGGAGAGAAAAACTGCTTGTGCGTGGACAAAGTGGAGGATTTGTTGCCGTTTGTTTTTCATAGCGATATGTTGGAATAGATGTTTAAGAAAATAGACATATACGTCTCACGCATTTTTTTGAGCATTCTGTTCATAACGCTTGTCGTTAGTGTGTTTATTTTGCTGATGCAATTTGTGTGGATGCACGTTAACGACTTGGTTGGGAAAGGCGTGGAACTGCACGTGTTGGCAGAGTTTTTTGTGTATGCTGTTGCGTCTGTGGTGCCGTTGGCGTTGCCGTTGTCTATTTTGTTGGCTTCCTTGATGACGTTTGGTAACTTGGGCGAAAAATTTGAACTTACGGCGATGAAATCAGCAGGTATTTCGTTGTTTCGGATTATGCAACCGCTGACGATTTTGATGATTGGACTCGCTTTTTTTGCCTTCTTTTTCAGCAATAATGTGTTGCCTAAAGCACAAACAAAACTGTGGACGCTCATCTTTTCGTTGCGACAAAAATCGCCCGAATTGGATATTCCTGTGGGAGAGTTTTACGGTGGAATGCACGGCTATCATATCTATGTGCAACATAAAAACCCCAAGACAGGCGTGATGTCGGACGTGATGATATACGATTTCTCGCAAGGATTTCAGAATGCGAGTGTGATGGTGGCAGAGTCAGCAAAGATACTTTTTACAGAGGATAAACGGCATCTTGTGCTTTGTTTGTACAATGGCGAATCGTTTGAAAACTTGGAACGACAAAAGAATTTTATGCGTCCCGAAAATATCCCGTATCGAAGGGAAATGTTTTCAGCAAAGAAGATTTTGATTGATTTTAATTCGGATTTTGACCGTTTGGACGAATCTGTTTTGGCAGACCAGCACGTCAGTAAAAATGTGAATCAGTTAGTATATTCTATCGATTCGGTCTCTGAATTAGCCTTTCAACGCAGTAACATGCAATGTGCGGAATTGTTAGACCATAACTATTTTGACCGCGACCGAAAACCGAAAAATATCCTCTTGTCCGTTGAGGAAACCGAAAAAACACAGTACGATTTGGATTCGCTGTATGCCCATTTTGAACACTACAAGCAAATGCGAACCTACACGATTGCGTTGGAAAAAGCTCAACAAATGCGGGATAAAATTGACTATAATTCCTTGCTATTAGACGATTATCAGCGTTACATTCGCAGGCACCGTATAGAGTTGCACCGTAAATTTACGCTCGCTTTTGCTTGCCTGATTTTCTTTTTTATCGGGGCACCGCTGGGGGCTATTATCCGAAGAGGTGGTATGGGAATGCCGATTGTAACGTCTGTGGTGATGTTTATCATTTATTACATCATTGATAACATGGGTTACAAGATGGCACGCGAGGCACTGTGGCCTGTGTGGCAAGGCATGTGGCTGTCATCGTTTATGCTGTTGCCCATCGGTATCTTCCTTTCCATCAAAGCCACTACCGACTCGCCTTTACTCAATGCTGAGGCGTGGGTTAGGTGGTTTCATAAATTCAAAGAAAAATTCAAAAAATAACATAAAATGAATACGATTCAAGAAGCGATAGAAGATATAAAAGCGGGAAAATTTGTCATCGTGGTTGATGATGAAGACCGCGAAAATGAAGGCGATTTTATCATTGCTGCCGAAAAAATAACGCCCGAGAAGGTCAATTTTATGCTCCAAAATGGGCGTGGCGTGCTGTGTGTGCCTCTCACGGAAGAGCGTTGTGCACAACTCGGACTTATTCACCAAGTCGTTAATAACACCTCTGTTTTAGGGACTCCTTTCACGGTTACGGTGGATTATTTGAAGGGTTGTACAACAGGCGTTTCAGCCAACGATAGAGCCGTTACGATTCAGCAATTAGCCAACCCTGCTGCCAAAGCCTCCGATTTTGGTCGTCCCGGACACATCAATCCCCTTTATGCCCAACCGAATGGCGTCTTACAGCGTGCAGGGCATACCGAAGCGGCAGTGGATTTGGTGCGATTGGCAGGCTTGTTTCCTGTGGCTGCCTTGATTGAGATAATGAATCCAGACGGTTCGATGGCACGTTTGACCGAATTGGAAAAAATCGCCCAAGAGTTTGATTTGAAAATCATTTCTATAAAGGATTTGATTGCTTACCGTTTGCAAAATCACCAACCTACGACCCAAGCACAACTGATGCCGTTGGTGGAAAAAGGCGAAACGGTCTTTCTGCCCACTGCATACGGCGACTTCAAACTCACTCCTTTCCGCCAACTGAGCAATGGATTAGAGCATATTGCGTTGGTCAAGGGCGAATGGAAAGAAGATGAGCCGATTCTCTGTCGCGTGCATTCTTCGTGCGTTACGGGCGATATTTTTGGGTCAAAACGGTGCGAATGTGGCGAACAACTGCACAAAGCCATGCAACAAATTGAGCAAGAAGGCAAAGGCATTATCGTCTATATGAACCAAGAAGGGCGTGGAATCGGTTTGATGAATAAGATTCGGGCATATAAACTGCAAGAACAAGGCGAAGATACCGTTGAAGCCAATATACACTTGGGATTTGATGCCGACGAACGCGATTATGGTGTGGGAGCCCAAATACTCAACATGGTTGGGGCAAAGAAGTTGCGACTGATGACCAATAACCCTAAAAAACGGGTCGGATTGGAGGTTTATGGCATAGAAATCGTGGAAAATGTACCCATTGAAGTGCAACCAAACGTGTACAACAAGCGGTATATGCAAACCAAAAAAGATAAAATGAATCATAATTTACACTTAGTATAAAATGGAAAAGATAAAAAAGATTTGTAAGGAGTTGTATGCACAGCCATGGGTGGTTGTTTTTTGCAACGTGTTGTTGGTGATGCTGTTGTTTTCGTTGCAGCGGTTGGTGTACTATTGGATAAACATTGATATGTATCCCAATATAGCGTCAAAGCATCTGTGGGAGATATTCGGAGGTGGTGTTCGGTTTGATATGACGGCTGTTTTTTACCTCAATAGCGTTTATGTCGTTTTGTCGTTGCTGCCGTTTCGTTTTCGCGAAAATACAACCTATCAAAAAGTTACGAAATGGTTTTATTTTATTCCGAACACTTTGGGAGTCCTTGCCAATAGTATTGACACGATTTATACGCGTTTTTCGGCACGCAGAACGACTGTGGATTTCTTCACCGAGTTTGCCAACGACGGCAACTTGTTTACTATCTTTTTCCAATCGATATTTCAGTATTGGTATTTGACGCTCA
The DNA here is from genome assembly GCA_045118535.1 of Paludibacteraceae bacterium. Lineage (GTDB taxonomy): Bacteria > Bacteroidota > Bacteroidia > Bacteroidales > Paludibacteraceae > Colicola. The sequence continues at coordinate 18 of JBGUYG010000025.1, read as the reverse complement.
TCACGATTGCTTTTGTGG
>JBGUYG010000024.1:0-22474 GCA_045118535.1 Paludibacteraceae bacterium | reverse complement strand
ATTTGTATCTAAACTCATAACACAAGATTGTCTTTTAATAAATGATATATGTTTGATTTTCCTAAATGATAGCACGAATTAGTGGCTAATGTGGCATATTTTTTCCAGTCAGCATTTTGCAAAATCGTTGCGACTTTTTCTCGCATACTTGAATCTTGTGTTGTAAAAATAATAGCTATGCCCGATTTGTATTTTACTTGGTCAAAAGAGTGTACGATTTCTATCTGATTAAAAAATGTAGAAGAAATGTAAAAATCGGCTTTTTCGTTAAAAATCCAATGTTTTCCGCATTCTCTATTTTTTGCCAACGAAACGGTTACCACTTTTACAATATCCGTAAACGGCTCTTTTTTATTGTTATACCAACTAAATTCATCATTTTCTATCTTATGTTTTTTACTCCATATTTGAAAAACACATTTAACAGAGGTATTTTTTTTCGTAGTATAAGAATAAAAAGTGTTTTCGGGCAGTCGTTCTGAATAAATTAAATTGAACCCTTTTACGCGATATTTTATAGATCCTTTTCCTTTACTTTCAAAAAACATAGGCAGAATAAAACACACGTATTCGGCTCTTTGTGCGTGATTGATAAACTCCAAAGCCGTAACTCCTCTGTGTCCAAAAGGAGGATTGCCTATTAAAATGGAGCGTTCTTTTGGTAATTGATATTGCAAAAAATCTGAACGAATAAAATCAGAGCGAATGGGTGCAATGTCAATGCCAATACGTTTATCAGCGGGCAACAAATCATAAAAACTACCATCACCAGCACTGGGTTCTATCCACACAAAATCATCTAATGATTGTTCGTATTGAGAAATAATTTCAACGGCTTTATTAAATAATGATTGAGCAATGGTTTTATTGGTAAAAAATTGGTCTAACACATTGTCTTCATTGGGACGCATAATGTTTCCATTGACAAAATGTTGTGTTTGAGGGCAAACGGAAGCGGTATTTGTGAAAAGATTTAGTTGCATTTACTCAAAATAAGATAAAAACATTTTCTTGCAAAGATATAATTTCTAAAACAAAAAAGTGTTTTTTATTTTTTTTTCGTACCTTTGCCGAAAAGATAGAATTTTACAATGATTATGAAAAAAGATGCTGTATTGGCTTATTTAGGTTATGGGTTAGTCCTTTTGGGATTTCTTTGCTTAGTTATTTACTATTTAGGAGTTCATGTAAACTTTTTGCTATTTTTTGCTCTTTTATTGGAGCTTGCTGGCATAATAACGCTTATCTTTTTGAATCCTAAACACTATTATAAAGGTAACGATAGCGAAAACGAGGAGTAAAAAGGAATGAGCGAGTTTTTTCGTGATGCTCGGAAGGAGCATTTAACGGGCATGTACCAAGATTGGTTCTTGGATTATGCTTCTTACGTTATCTTAGAGCGTGCTGTACCAGCCATTGAAGACGGTTTGAAGCCTGTTCAAAGGCGTATTTTGCATGCAATGCAGTGCGTTGATGACGGCAAGATGAACAAAGTGGCAAACATCGTGGGACAAACCATGCAGTATCACCCACACGGAGACGCTTCTATCGGTGATGCGTTGGTGCAATTGGGGCAAAAAAATCTGCTGATTGATTGTCAAGGGAACTGGGGAAATCTCCTCACGGGCGATGGGGCTGCGGCTCCACGATACATTGAGGCACGGCTCTCTAAGTTCGCTTTGGAGACGGTTTTTAATCCCAAAACGACCCATTGGATGCTGTCGTATGACGGTCGTAAAAAGGAGCCGATTCATCTGCCCATCAAATTCCCGCTTTTGTTGGCACAAGGCGTGGAAGGTATTGCGGTGGGCTTAAATTCCAAGATTCTTCCGCATAACTTCAACGAGATTTGTCAAGCGGCTTTGGCGTACTTGCGAGGGGAAGAATTTCAACTCTATCCCGATTTTCCAACGGGTGGCGAAATTGATGTGAATCGCTATAATGACGGCGAGCGTGGTGGAATGGTGCGGATTCGTGCAAAAATTACGAAATCCGATGAAAATCATACCCTGAACATCACCGAAATTCCTTTTGGAACGACTACTTCCAAAATCATTGAAACCATTCTTGCAGCGAACCAAAAAGGTAGCATCAAAATTCGCAAAGTAGATGATTTTACTGCTGAAGAGGCTCGTATCGTGGTGCAATTACAACCTGGCTATTCCTCGGATAAAGCCATCGATGCGTTGTATGCCTTCACGGATTGCGAAGTGAAAATTTCGCCAAATTGTTGCGTGGTGCAAGATAACAAACCGATTTTTACAACCGTTACCAACTTGCTACAACAGTCGGTAGAATATACTAAAAACTTGCTCAAATGGGAGTTAGAAATCCAAAAAAGCGAGTTGGAAGAAAAATTATTCTACACTTCGTTAGAGAAAATTTTCATCGAAAATCGTATCTATAAAGAGCCCGATTACGAAAATGCACCCAACAAAGAAAAACTTATCAAGTTCGTAGACAAAGCATTGGAGCCGTTCAAAAAGCAACTTTTGCGAGAAGTTAAAACGGAAGATATTGAAAAACTGTTTGAGATTCGGATGATTCGTATCACCAAGTTCGATGCGAAAAAAGCGGACGAGTTGATGCGGGATTTACAAAAACAAATCAAGGATACAGACTACCATTTAAGCCATTTAACCGATTATACCATCACTTGGTTTGAGAATTTGCAAAAAAAATACGGTGCTAAGTATCCGCGTAAAACCGAAATTCGCAACTTTGCCAACATCAACGTCAAAACGGTCATCGAATCCAACGAAAAACTGTACATCAATCGGGCTGAAGGCTTTATCGGCATGGGCATGAAAAAAGACGAGTTTTTGTGCAATTGCTCGCCGTTAGATGATATTCTCGTTTTTTACAAAGACGGACGCTACAAAATTGTGAAAGTAGCGGATAAACTGTTTATAGGAACGGATATTTTGCATGTTGCGGTCTTTAAGAAAAATGATGTCCGCACAATATATAATGTGGTGTATCGCGATGGGAAAAATGGCTACTATTTTATCAAGCGTTTTGCCGTTACGGGTATGACACGCGATAAAGAATACGACCTCACGCAAGGCAAACCCAACAGCAAAGTGATTTATTTTAGCGTAAATCCAAACGGAGAAGCCGAAACAATCAAGGTTTTGCTCAAGCCCACGTTGCGTTTGCGGAACACGAAACTCATCAAGGATTTTAAGTCCATCGAAGTGAAAGGACGTGCAAGTAGAGGCAACATTTTGAGCAAGCACGAGATAAAAAGCATCATTTTGGATAAAAAAGGTGGCTCGACGTTGGGTGGACGGCAAGTGTGGTACGACCCCGATGTGTTGCGGCTGAATTATGACGGGTTAGGGAAGTACTTGGGCGAGTTTGCCGAGGACGATAAGATATTGGTAATCAACAAGAAAGGTGGCTATTATCTTACTTCGTTTGACCTGACGGCACATTTTGATGACGATGTGTTGGTGATTGAAAAATACGATGCGAACAAGGTGTGGTCGTTGGCAATGTGGAACGAAGAACTTGGCTTTTATTACGGCAAACGCTTCTTAATAGATGAGACAACGAAGATTCAAAATATGTTGGGAGAAGACGAAAATTCGCGTATCGTGGTGCTTTCCGATAGGGAAGAGGCAACTTTTTTAATTCATTTCCAAGACAATAAACGCCCCGAAGAAACCGTTGTGATGAGCGAGTTTATAGACGTTAAAAGTGCACAAGCCAAAGGTAAACGCCTCACAACGTATCCGATTGAATCCATTGAAGACATAACGCCCGAGCCGATTGAGGAGGAGTTGCCACCAGAAGACTTGGAACCCGAAACGCCCGAACCACAAGAAAATACAGACGGACAATTAAATTTATTTGGCAATGATTAAAAACATTATACGTTTAATTCGATGGGACAACCTGCTGTTTATTACCATTGCACTGTGGGTGATGGAAAAATGGGTAGTGGTGCCGTTGCTGCAACAAAACTATTTCCCCGAACAACTTTCCAACGGTTTGTTGGCGTGTATCATTTTGGCTTTTGTGTTTATCAGTGCTGGTGGGTACGTGATTAACGATTATTTTGACTTCAAAATTGACGAAATCAACCGTCCCGATAAGGTGGTTGTGATGCACGGTTTGAGCAAAAAAGCGACCATGCGTTTGTACCAAATCCTCACGGGCATCGGCATCATTTTCGGTGCTATCGTGGCTTGGGAGTTGAAGCATTGGGTCTTGGGGTTGATTTTCTTGTTTATCCCAGGCATTTTGTGGTTTTATTCGGCTTCGTACAAGCGGCAGTTGATTATTGGGAACTTGATTGTGAGTTTGTTGGCAGGTTTTGGACCGTTTTTAATCATCATTCCGAACATCGCATTGTTGAGTCGTTACGGCGATTTTATGCAAGGCAGTGATATTTTTCGGCAAATCTACCTTTGGTTGGGAGGCTTTGGCGTGTTTGCGTTTTTGACGACTTGGACACGCGAAATCATCAAGGATATTGAAGACCAAGTGGGCGATAGGGAGTTTGAATGCCATACGGTGCCGATTGTGTGGGGCGATATGATGGCAAAAATAATGGCAAGTTTGCTGATTTTGATTACGATGACGTTGCTGATTTTTGTTTGGGTAAAAGTTTTACCGTTCCCGATTGCGTGGCAAAATTTACCATCACGATATATCATGTTGGGCCTGTTGGTGCCGTTTGTGGGCGAGTTGGTGTTGCTGTGGCGGGCTTCGATTCCGTCTGATTATCGTTCGGCACAACTGCTGATGAAGTTCATTATGTTTATGGGCGTGATGTTCTCGTTTGCGGTGCGGTTTGCATAAAAAAAAGCCACTAAAAACTTAGTGGCTCGCTTTCAAAATCGCTTGTTTATTTTGATTTTTGTATAATACTGCTTGCACCAGAAATGGAGTTTTTCTCCACTTTTGGATTGCCGTAATACGTAATTTCACTACTACCCGATGCCGTTACGGAGAGCGTATTTTTCACGTTTACCGCTACATCACTTGAGCCCGAAGCAACGATTGTGCAGGTTTCCATTTCGCATTTTTCCCCATCAAAATCCGAACTACCCGACAAAACAAGATGGGCTTTTTGAATACTTCCAAAACAATCCATATCACTTGCACCGCTACACGTAGCATATAAAGACGCAATTTCGCCTTTCAAATCCAAATCAGAACTGCCCGAAAGTACAACACTCATGCTTTGATTGTTGGTACTTATCACCGCATCACTCGCACCCGACAAACCAAGACCCAGAGAAGGTTGCACTAAGGTGTTGGTGGTTTTTAAATCGCAGGCACCATTGAGCGTTATTGTTTCAAATTTTGGAGCCGAAATATAGGCAAAACCCTTAAAATTCTTGCCTGTTTTGGTAGGCTCAATGATAAGTACACCCTCTTTGATAGACGATTTAATTTTTTGCAGTTGATTACTGCGTATCTCCACCGAAAATGTATCGCTTTGCGTGATTTCAACATCCATACCACCACTAATTTTGATGCTATGAAAGTCCTTTAAATCCTCAATACGACTCTCTAAATTCATAGAAATGTCCTCTTTTCTTTCCTGCTTCTCGGCAATGTCCATATCCGAAATTTGGTTGATGGCACTTGCTAAAAGAGGAATGGAACCAATGATTGACAATAACCATAACGAAACAGTTATAACCCAAAAGCGTGTTTTGGGAAATTCTCGTGTTCTCATATACTTAATAATTGAATAAATAATGACAAAAATCGGAATTCCAATAATCACCACGCCAAGAAAAGCCAGCGACATAAATTGGAAAATCGGCAAATCTACCTCTGATAAGTTGGTGGCATACGGTGCTAAGTCCTCAAAATCGGTGATTATAATCCAAGGATAGCACGAAACGGCTCCCATCACAATCAGAAAAATGATTAACGCTGGGAAAAGCACAAACAAAATCGGTGCACTTAATAGAACGATTAGCACAATTTTGCCGATGCGAGGCCACGGAGAAGGCGTTTTGATTTTCATCGCTTTGGCAAAAGGATGTTTTTCTTCGCCAAACTCTTCGGGCTTGCCCATTTGTTCGATGAAGTCGTTGACCATGTCCTTGTCGATGATTTCTTTGTGGTGAGCAAAGAAAATTTTCAGGAAAACCTCGCACGCCCGTGCTTCTAAGTCGTCTACAACATCGTCCACTTGGTCTTTAGGCAACCGCGAACGAATATCTTCGACGTAATTATAAAACAGTTGATAGGCATCTTCATCGATGATAAACGGACGCCCTGCAATGTTGATTGATTTAGTTTCTTTCATATTTTATTGTTTTTTTAATACTACTTACGGCATGGTCAATTTTTGCCCATTCTGCATCCAATGTGTCCAATAACTCCACTCCCTGTTGGGTGAGCGAGAAGTACTTGCGTGGTGGTCCTTCGGTGGATTCTTGCCAGCGATAGGACAGATAGCCCGCATTTTTGAGGCGTGAGAGTAGCGGATAAATCGTTCCTTCCACCACGATGAGATTGGCTTTTTTGAGGCTCTCCAAAATATCGGACGTGTACACCTCCCGTTGTGCAATGATGGACAAGACACAATATTCCAATACTCCTTTACGCATTTGTGCTTGAATGTTTTCTACCATATTCTCCCTTGTTTTGTTTATTTTCGCTGCGAAGATAATATAATTTTAGTATTATGCAAAACAAATTACCAATAAAAATGTCATATTAAAATTTGTTGATTTTTTTGCGATGTTGCGACCCGATTTTTAGATAAAATCTTAAAGAAAGTGCATTTTTTCAAAACAAATTTCATTTTTTATACTGTATATCGTTGTACATTTGCAACCGTTTAGTTTAGGTTTTTGAAAAATATAGTATTATGAAAATCATACATAAAACAGTGCTTTTATTGGCAAGTTTGTTTACCTTGTCGTTATCTATTTTAGCACAACAAGTCCCTAATGCAGATTTTGAAGATTGGAGCGGCGATAAATTTGATGGAAATGTGCAACCAGCATCGTGGTATGCAAGTAATGTGACGCAACTTAGTTTCAAATTTAATTTTGCTCACCAAGAAGCAGGTCATACGGGGAAGTATTCTATGATGGTGCAAGACCAAACTGTGGGAGCCGCAGGTATCACTGAAACTTCGCCAGGTTATTTTTCTCTTGGACAGTCGTGGGTTTACTTGGAGAGTGTTTTGAAAGTTAAGGAGGCTACCGCTGGAATTTGTGGTGGTATCCAATGGCAGTATCGTCCTGACTCTGTTTCGGTGTGGATCAAACGTACGGGTAACGATGTGCTCAAAGAGAATTTCAACATTATATATTACGCTTGGCGAGGAACAGCACGGGGAGAGAAGTATAAAGGGAAAAATGGTGGTTGTACCTCCACATCGCGTATAGACGAGGAAAGTGATGTGCGTCAGGCTTTGGACGCTAACGAGTGTGGTACAATCCAAAAAGCCGAGCAAATAGCCGAAGGATGGCTCTATCAAAAGAAAGAGTATAGTAATTGGACGAACATTCGAATCCCCATTTATTATATGAACAATAATGTGCCAGAAAAGATGAATATCATTTTTTCGGCAAGTAATTATCCGAATTATCGTTCAAGTTCTGGACTTTATTCGGGCAATTCGTTGTATGTAGATGATGTGGAGTTGATTTATTCGTCCCAGATACAAACGTTATACATTAACAATAAAGAGTGGAAGGGTTTTGACCCCAACTCAACGGAAGAGCAGGTTTATTCGTTGGGGGAACAAGCAACGAGTATTCCACCGATTGAGGCAAGACGTGGTAAGGGAACCTTGACGGATAACCGTGGTGGGGTGGTAAACTTCCCCGGGCGTGTGTTGCAAGGCAATGAGATAAAAATTATAGAACAAGGGGAGATTGATGGGGATCCGATGGTGATAGAGGTGGCTTCGGAAGACGGAAAAAAGAAACATACTTACAAAATAAAGTTTATTCGAGAAGCATCTTCTAATTCGCGGTTGGCTGGCATTGAAGTGAATGGCAAACCGATTGAGGATTTTAATCGGACAAATATCAATTATAATTTTGCGTTGCCTTACGGAACGACAGAGGCTCCCGTTGTAACGGCTACCAAAGGCGAAGATGCACAAAAAGTGGAGATTACGCAACCGAAGAGTGTTACCGATAAAGCAACGATTGTCGTGACGGCAGCCGATAAAAAAACGACTATGACTTATTCGATCCAGTTTTCTGTGGCAGAACTTTCGGATAACACCTTGCAAGATATTTTGGTTAACGGTTCATCGCTTACGGGCTTTGACCCACTGAAAACGCTCTATAGAGTGTCGCTTCCGTTGGGTACGACCGAGATGCCTACTATTCAAGCGGTTTCTGCCTATCCAGAGGGCGAACAAACCATCCGATACAACGCACCTAACCAAATAGACGGTGGAATGTACACGGTTTCTGTTTCTACGTCAGGTAATAAGGTCGAAAAAGTGTATAAGTTGAATTTGAAATTGGAGGCTTCTTCGTATTCGTTGCTCAAATCGTTGTCTATGGAAGGGGGGTATATCCAAGACTTTGAACCCGAAAACACGACTTATTACATCAACCTGCCTCTTGGAACGATGGCTTTACCTAAAATTGAGTATGTGGCAGGCGATTCGTACCAAACAATTGAAGTGCAAGAGGGTGGTTTGGATGGGACAACGCGGGTTATTGTGAAAGCCGCAGACGGTTCAACGACAACCTACAAAATAGTGGTAACTACCGAAAAATCAACCCGCACCGACCTCAAAGATATTCTTATCGGTGGAGTCTCGTTGGCAGAGTTTGAACCGAACAAATTTGTCTATTCGTATGAGTTGCCGATTGGTACGACCACTTTGCCGAACATTGAATGTGAAAAAGGTGATGAATATGAACAAGTTACGATAACATACGGTGGGGTGAATGGAACAACGCGTATTTCGGTCAAAGCAGGCGATGGAAGCGTGTCTATCTACCAAATCGTGTTCTCGGTGAAGAAGGCAACAGACGCAACGCTCAAATCCATCACGGTTGGTGGCGTTGAAATTCCAAACTATGACAAAACGGTTTTGGAGTATGATTATATGTTGCCTCGCGGAACAAAAGAGTTGCCTCTCGTAAGTTATGTTCCCAATGACGAATATCAAATCATCAACACGCGTCCAGACGGCGTGAATGGCGACTATAAAATCATTGTGCGGCCACAAAGTGGTGTTTCGCAAACATACATTATACATTTTACGGTGGAGGTGTCAACCAATAACTTCTTGGAGTCTATCTTGGTGAATAATAACGAGTTAAGTGATTTTGACCCCGAACAAACAGAGTATTCCTACACGTTGGAGCCAGGTGTTAGTTCGATTCCGCAAAACATCGTCTACAAGCAACCCGCAGGCGAAAATCAAAAAGCGTTTGCGTTTGTGGAAGATATGGTGTATACCATTCGAGTTACCGCAGAAAATGGCGATGTGCGGGATTATGTCATCACGTTTGTTTTGCAAAAATCTGAAAACGCATTTTTGGAAGATATTTTGTTGGATGGCATACCAATGGAGGATTTTGATAAGGAAATATTAACCTATACCAAACAACTTGTTGATGAAACTTGCCCGAAAGTAACGGTGCAATCAAGTGAGGGACAGCAAGTTGTGATTACTCAACCGAACGGAGCAGGCGTGGCAAAAATCTTGGTAACACCCGAAGTTGGGGCTCCCAATATGTATCAAATTACGTTCGTTAAGCCTGTAAAAAATACGGTGCAGTTAGCCGATATTTTGGTAGATGGCGTGTCGATTGACGGCTTTGACCCCACCAAAAAAGATTATATTTATACCTATTCCAAAGGCAATCCTGTTGTAACGTTTGCCAAAGCGGACGAGAGCCAAGATGTGCAACTGTTTGTGCAACAGCAAAAGGTGTTCTTGTACGTAACTGACGGAAAAGAAAATAATGCGTACACGGTAGAGTTGAAAAAGGACTTAAACGCTTCTACGGCTCTCAAATCGTTGCTCGTTGATAACAAACCGTATGACAAATATGACCCTGCAACGACACAATATAATATTATAGTTGAAGCAGGTCAAACAATCCCATCGGTTGGTTATGAACGAAATGACACTACCCAAATTGTACACGCTGGAGCCACTTCGGACACGACTTACGAGATTAAGGTGCAAGCACAAAATGGCGAAAAAGCCGACTACAAAATTACGTTCAAAAAGCAATTATATACCTATGCGACTTTGGCAAACCTCTCTTTGCAAGGCGAATTTTTGAAGGAAGGACAGAATATCCAAAATTTTGACCCGAATAAATACGAATATACCATTGACGATTACGCACAAGGAGCCGAATTGCCAACGGTTGTGTTTGAAAAGCAAGAGGGACAGAATATCTTGGTGAACAATGTCAGTGCAACCGAGCAGCAAGTTATCGTTACGGCAGAAAATGGCAACACGAACACGTACACGATCAAGTATAACATGGCTGTGTCCGATGATGCACACTTGGCAGATATTTTGATTGACGGCGTGAGCATCAAAGATTTTGACGAAAATAAATTGGAATACACCGAACTGTTGGCGATCGATACGAAGATTGTGCCTTCGGTGCATCCTGTGGGCAAGTTGGAGAACCAAACCATCACCACGTATTTCGGCAAGGTTGATGGCACGACTCGCATTGAGGTTACGGCACCCGATGGCCAGAACAAGACGACATACAAGATTTATTTCCCTGTCCAAAAATCCGATAACACCTATTTGAGTAGTATTATAATTGATGCGGAAGTTGATTTTACGTTTGACAAAGACCAAACGGATTATGAGATTATATTGGATAGATTTGCTACGGAAGTGCCTTATTTTACGTTTGAAAAGGCAGAAAGCAAACAGAAGATTCATTTTATTCATCGTCCGTTGGGGCAAACGAGTGAAATCACGGTTACGGCAGAAAATGGCGAAACACGTACGTATAAGTTGTATTTCCACCCTGCAGTTCCGACCGAAGAGAATGTGCTTTCGTCTATCAAAATCGCTGAACTGAATAATTTAGCCCTTGATTTGACGGACAAAACGAAGCGTGATTTTACGGTGGATATGCCATACGGTTCAAAGACTTTCACGATAAATTACACGAAAAACTATGATGAGCAGACTGTTTTGGTGCAAGAAGGTGGTATTTATAATTCGACCGTTATCACCGTCAAGAGCAATCGGGCAGGGGAGGAAGATGCAGTGTACACCATTACGCCGAACGTAAGCACACAAAATCCTGCGGTGCTGACGAGCTTGAGTGTTGATGGCGTAGCAGTGCCGGGATTTGATAAAAATAGATTTACGTATATTGTGAATTTGAATCAATCTGGCACGATACCAACAATAATAGGTACACCACTTGACGGAGCAACCATTGGAACACCAACACAAGATATGTGGCATTGGACAATGAGAGTGTCTGCTAACGGTTTTAGTAATGAATATAAAATATTCTTCCACTATACAAATGATACTATTCCAAATTGGGACTTTAAAAAATGGGTAGATAATGCGAAAAAAACTGCCAAAAAGCCAGAAGGATGGTGTGTAACAAATGACTATGCTGATGGTTATAATTCTGCGGATTACGTTACACGACTTTCTGACACACGTGTGCAATTGTATAATCGCGAACATTCTTCTTTGGATTGGGCATGGAGTAATTATCGTTGTGCTCCAGCAATTATGAATCTTGCTGGTCTATCTGCTTTTCATAAAGTATCTGGTGGTTCGCGTACAACGACTAACGCTCCTAATAAAATGTTTTATAATACGCCAGATAAAGCTGAGGTTAATTTTGCGTATCCTGCAGTAGATGCCGATGGTAAAGGTGCTATTATTAGATTTTATTTTAAAGACAATGGTGGAGCAGTATATAATTATGACATTACACAGAAATCAGAAAAGAGTACTTTTTCCACCGTCACAGTTGGTTTGCTTACTGATAGCAAAAAAATTTGGATGTATGATATAATTTTTGATGCATCTTGTGCAATTCTTAATGATGGTAAAGGAGCAAAAAATGCAAAATTGCAGATTGATTGGGTAAAATTCATTTATAGTAGTGCTTTGTCAAAGATTAAAGTTAATGGAATGGAAGCAACCAAGAGTGGTAATGCGTTTACTTATACATTACCCTCGGCAGAAACTGTTGATATACCGAATTTAACTTTCATTGGCGAAGAAATCACTTATTCGACACAAAAAACAAATGTAAGCGACCAAGCACAAAAAATCACGTGGCAAAATCCAACCAAAGACGCACAATATGAAATCCGCAAAGCAAACATCGTCAACTATGCCGAAGACGGAACATCAACCAATTATACGTTGGAAGTGAAGCGTCCTTTGTATAACCAAACGATTTTGAAGAGCATTGACGTTGCTGGTTTGAGCGATTTTGACCCCGCAACCAAAGAATATACGTGCCATTTAACCTCTACGCAAAAGCAACTGCCCGACATCCGTTTCGTGCCACAAAGTTCGCTCCAAACGGTTACGGTTACGTTTGCCGATTCAACCTATTCAGCCGTTGTCAAAGCCGAAAATGGTAGCGAAGAGACCTATAAAGTGAAGTTTGTAACCGATTTGTCGTCCGATGCAACCCTCGCTTCACTGAGTGCCGAAGGTGTGGATTATGAAGAAGAGGTAATCAACTACGACATCACGGCAGATGCACTGCCAGAGATAACTTTTGGCAAAAAAATGGACGGACAGACCGTAGAACAAAAAGATAATACGGTCATCGTAACTGCCGAAGATGGCACGCAACAGACGTACACCATCAACGTGAACGCTCCAGAAGACGTTTTGGAGCCACAATTAAAATTGATTGCGTTTGGTACGAATGATTTTGCTCGGTTCAACAAAGAAACATACGAGTATACCGACAACAAACAAGCAGAAACGCCTTCGTTTGAGCGTTTAGATGCACGCGACTCGGTAATTTATACCCAAACGGCAAACGGTTTGAGTTGGGAAGTGTTCGGAAAAACTACTGCAGACGGCGAAAAGAGCAACAAATATACCTACACTTATTCGGTAGATTTGTCGGATAATGTACTGTTGAGTTCAATTTTGATTGATGATGTGCCGTTGGAAGATTTTGCTCCACAAGTATTAGAATATACGTTTGCAACGAACGAACGTGTTGTAATTCAACCAATTAAAGGCGAAGAAAATCAACAAGTTGTCGTTTCTTACAACGGCGATGAAAACAAATATGCTATCCTCGTAACCGCACAAAGTGGCAAGACACAGCAATATAATGTTTCCATTAAGCCAAAATTGTCTTCTGTGGCTACTTTGGACGAGTTGTGGGTTGGTACAAGCGAGTTGTTGGCTCGAAAAATGAGGGGCTTTAAGGCAACTAATAGTATCCAAACGGATTTCACCATCACCGTTCCGACTGAAAATTACAAGGTGGAAGAGCCGCAAATCCCGTCTATCAATTATGCAGGGAGCGATGGGCAAACGGTACACGTGGAAGTGGAAAATGTGGCATTGGGATTGCAAACGACCCTGACCGTAACCTCGCAAGATGGCTTGAATACGAATACGTACACGATTTTGACCGATGCTGAACCCTCGCATAACGTGGAATTGCAGAATATCGCTGTCAATGGTATGCCGATAGATGAGTATTTTGAAGCCTCAAGGCATTATTATACCTTTGTTACGAGTGATAAAGAGGTGAACTTTACATGGGATTCGCAAGATAAGTTCCAAACAGTTGAGGAAGAACAGCAAGGTAAGGATAAGAAGGGGAACGATATTTATAGATTGAATGTTACGGCACAAGATGGCACAACCAAGAATTTCTATCAAATCATCGTGATAAAAGATGATGCTTCGGACAATACCAAGTTGGCAAATATCTTGCTCGATGGTATTGCATTTGATGAGTACGAGCCACAACGCAATCGCACCTTGCGTTTTGATAGCAACAATAACTTGTACGGCATCAACATACCGACTTCGGGTATTATCCCAGAGGTTTCGGCGGTGTTGGCACAAGAAGGACAAACCGTAGCGATTGAGCGTGAAACGGAGGCTGTGAAGTTGAACGTAACGGCTGCGGACGGCGAGCATACCAATACATATACGCTGAATTTCAATCGCGTGAAATCAAGTAACGCCCTGTTGGACAGCGTGTTGAGTGGTGGAGTGGCGATACCGAACTTCCGTCCAGAGCAATTCTACTACTTCATTGATTTGCCTGTGGGAACGGATACGGCGAATATCCCAACTATTTTTGCGTACAAAGCCGCTGGCGAAAAGCAAACCGTGAAAGATACGAACATCATTGATACGCCGAAGGTGGGTAATCTTGTGGTGAAAACGATAATCACCGTTACCGCAGAGGATAACACGCAACAACAGTATGATATTTTGTATAATTTCCTCAAATCGGATGCAGACACGTTGCTCAATATCCGCTATGACGGGGAACCTATAGAGGGCTTTAACCCGCAAACCTTCCAGTATGTTGTGGAGTTGCCTGTGGGGACGGAAGATTACCCAGAATTGACTTGGGACGAAGCCGACAGTTGGCAAGAGATAACCAAACAGACGGTTTATGAAGACCAGACCAAGAAGAAAGAGCAGATTTTTGTTACTTCGCAAAGTGGCAAACGCAACATCTACATGGTAGAATTTGAAAAACTGAAATCAGATGTGGATACGCTTGATGCTATTTATCTGAATAATTTACCGATGGAGTCGTTTGAAGGCAATACGAACGAATACTACTGCATATTGGCTGATACAGCGACCGTCATACCTAATATCACTTTTGATAAAGGAGATGTGTACCAAACGGTTGACGGACCGCGATTCTTTGTGGATAATATGACTACGAAATCGTTGGGACAAAAAGCCGAGATAACGGTTGTTGCACAAAAAGGCAATAGTAGGACGTATACATTGCACTTCCCAGTGGCTTTATCCGATAATCCGTTGCTCAATATGATTTTTGTTAGCGGAGAAAGTTTGCCGAAATTTGATAGTGAACAAAGCGATTATACCATCAAATTAGCGGAAAATGCGACCGATTTGCCAATTATTTCGGTCAACAAGCAAGAAGAGGCACAAAAAGTAGATATTGTGGTTGACAAAGAGAATTGGAAAGTAACAATCAATGTGCGTGCAGAAGATGGTGTGAGTGAGTTTACATATAACTTGGGCTTTGAAAGAGCCAAATCGTCTGATGCGTTCCTCCAAACGATTTTGGTGGACGGCGAAGAAATGAGCGATTTCCAATCTACGGTGTATGAATATACCATCTATATCCCGTACGGCCAAGAAGAAAAGCCCGTTATTGAACCAAAGCCAAAAGATGGACAAACGTTTGTTGTAGATGAAAATGATGACATCGTTTCGATCATTGTTACGGCTGCTGACGAAGAAACGCAAGTAGAGTATATTCTGCATTATGTACAGCTTCAAAACGATGATGCGACTTTGGCAGCAATCAATATCCTCTATGACGATTCGTATGAGTTGTTACCGAACTTTGATAGCGATTCTATAGAATATAAAATCGAATGGCCTGTGGGTTCTACACAAAAAACGTTTATCACCATAGAGCGTCTGCAAATCATCCTTTCCGATGAAAATGCGACATCTAATGTTTTTGTTGACCCATCGAATCCAACGACCATTTATATTGAAGTTACGGCACAAGATGGAAAGACAAAACGGACGTATGCGATTTACCAATCCATTAAATTATCTGATGACAACACGCTCAAGATGATTTATATTGACGGAAAAGAATATCGTGAGTTTGACCCGAATGTAATGGAGTACACCTATTTGCTTCCAGATGGAGTAACTGCGTTACCCGATATACAGGCTGTTGCAAATGACGAGAGGGCAGAAGCGAATATAACGCCTCGTTCAGTGGGTGATACGACTTTGATTATTTGTGAAGCCGAAAATGGAGCAACAAGAATCTATAAGATATTATTTATCAATTCGGATGTCAATGATGGCTTACCACCGCAAGCAAACGATATTTTAATTAAGCGTATTCCGGGTACGTTTGATGTGCAGATTGTATCGTTGCGTAAGAATGTCCGCATTCTCTTCACAGACATAAACGGTAAACGAGAGGAATATGTAACGGTTCCGACGTGTGTTCCGAATGATATGGCAGTGGAATATGATGCGTATGGTAACCCGATTATTTTGGATGTTTATGATACCAATGCGGGTGTTACAGTGACCATGGAACCCAACAAGATTTATTTCTATTGTACGTTTGAAGGTGGGAAAAAGAAAGTTGTTTCGGGTAAGTTTATGATTAAAAACTAAATAACCCCAGCCATTTATGCAAGTTAGGAGTGGATGCAAGTCTATTCCTAATTTTTTTGTATCGTTAAGATTAGTGGCAACTTTTTAAAAAATGGAGAGCAAAAAACAGCGGTTTTGAATGCTGACGAGAATTCGGATTGTATAAATGATTTTTTTTCGTTACTTTTGTTAAACTTTTAGTATTTGTATGAAATGAACATTTATTGTGTTGTTGCAGGTGACCATCCTACGGCACTTGTGAAAGATAGTGGAATGCTGCCGTATTATCTCCATTTATTAACGGATCATGATGTTTTTTTCGTAAGCCATGTTCCACCTCTGTCTGAACAAAATAATGAGCGAAAGGAATCTTATGAACGTGTAGAGGGGATGAAATGCATCTATGTTCCTTGTAAAAATAAGAAATTGTTTCATGGATATACTTGGGCAACGATGTGGTGGATTTGGAAAAACGCAAAAAAGATAGATATCCTCCATTTATGGTGGTTGCAAGCCGTTTTACCAGTGTGGTTATATAAAATTCGTAATCCAAAAGGTATAGTTTGGAAAAAATGTGATTTGGGCATTTCGCCGTTACATAATCGAATGCCACCCATGAATACCTTTATGGGCAAATTAAAAAATAAAATCATTGAATTTACGATAAAACATTATACCGATTGTCTTACGGCAGAAAGTACTATGACGGTGGAATACCTCCAAAATCGTTATACAAGTTGCAAAAAGAAAATTAAATACTTGCCGAGTGGGGTAGATGATATTTGGTTGCAAAAGCACAATATATCGCCATATCCTTATGAAAAGAAGGAAAATCTCATCATTCATGTAGCACGGTTGGGTACTGCACAAAAAAACACCGAATTTTTGTTGGAATGTATGGAAAAAACGCAATGGCAAGGCGACTGGAAAATAAATGCTGTAGCGACTTATCCAGGCATGACGCCCGAATTTGCACCCAAATTAGAAGCATTTTTTGAGAAAAATCCACATTTGAGGCATCGTTTGCAAGTCTCAGGCGAATTAACCCAGCAAGAATTATTTGGCTATTATCAAAGAGCCAAAATCGTTTGTTGTACTTCGGTTTGGGAATCATTCGGACTTTTTATTGTAGAAGGTTTGTCAATGGGCGATTATGTGGTTACGACGCCCATTTGTACGGCTCCCGATTTCATTCAAGGTGGTTGTGGAGTAGAGGTGCAAACGCCCGATGAGATGGCGAGTTTCTTTTCGTCTGTGATGGCAGATGAAACGCCTTTACGAGAGGCTTATCCGAGAGTTTTGGAACACGCAAAAGATTTTTATTGGTCAAACATCATCAAAACGTTGCAACAATATGCAAACGAATAAGAAAATATCTTTCTATTTCCTTATAACGGTAGGTGAACCCTTTTTGCTCCTTAAAGACGTAGGTATGATACCTTTTTATCTCTACAACGCAGGATACGATGTGCATTTTGTTTCTCATATTTCTCCAATTGATGCTACGAAACCTGAAAACGCAACTTATTTTAAGCGGGTTGCTGGAATAAAGTTCGAGTATGTACCACCTTCAGGGAGGATATTCGGTTTTAGTTGGAATCTGATAAAATATATTTGGAGCAATGCCAAAAAAATGGATATTTTGCTGATTTATTTTTACAAATCCGCTATGTTGCCGAGTTTGATTTACAAATTACGTAATAAAAACGGAAAAATTTGGGTAAAATGTGATATGGATGGGTCGTCTTATAATAATTATCCCTCTAAAGCAACGTTTGTAGGCAAAATTAAGAATAAAATTTTTGAACAATTTGCAAAAAAAGGCTATGATTTAATCACTGCTGAAAGTAATATGGCGGTTGATTTTCTTCGTAACTATTATCCTCAATCCCAACATAAAATTCGCTATTTACCCGACGGCGTTGATGATATTTGGTTTGAAAAGCAAGCAATTTGCCCTTTACCTTACGAACAAAAAGAAAATATCATTCTTACGGTGGGACGTTTGGGGACTTTTCAGAAAAACACCGAGTTTTTGTTGGAATGTATGGAAGAAATGCAATGGCAAGGCGATTGGAAAATAGTGGCGGTAGCGGGTTCGGGAACAACGCCCGAATTTGCCCCAAAATTAGAAACTTTTTTTGAGAAAAATCCACACTTCCGTGAACGGTTTGAATTGGTTCCCAACTTACAACATAAAGAACTTTTTGAATACTATCGCCGTGCCAAAATCGTTTGCTGTACTTCTCGTTTTGAGTCGTTCGGACTGTTTATTGCCGAAGGTTTGTCAATGGGTGATTATGTAGTTACGACGCCCATTTGTACGGCTCCCGATTTCGTCCAAGGTGGTTGTGGAGTAGAGGTGCAGACGCCCGATGAAATGGCAAGTTTTTTGTCGTCCGTGATGGTCGATGAAACGGCTTTACAAGAGGCTTATCCGAGAGTATTGGAACACGCAAAAGATTTTTATTGGTCAAACATAATCAACACCTTGCAGACCTACTGGAAAGAATTACACCTAATTTCGTAAAAAATGAGTGAAAATACACCTATTATTAAGTCAGCTGAGTTTGTAATTTCGTCTCCCGATGTTACGAAATGTCCACCAAGTGGTTTGCCCGAATATGCTTTTATTGGTCGCTCCAACGTGGGTAAATCGTCTCTCATCAATGCCTTGACGGGTTACAATAACTTGGCAAAGACCTCGCAAATGCCTGGCAAAACCCTCTTAATCAACTATTTCTTGGTGCAAGCCAAAACCGCATGGCATTTGGTGGACTTACCCGGCTACGGCTACGCACAGCGAGGCAAAACCCAGCGAGAACAATTGAGGAAAATGATTGAAAATTATTGCTTGTATCGGACGGCTTTAACTTCACTTTTTGTGTTGATTGATAGTCGATTACAACCGCAAGCAATTGATTTGGAGTTTATCACGTGGTTGGGCGAAAATGGGATTCCTTTTGCTATCGTCTTTACCAAATGCGACAAATTGACTAAATCCCAACTCGCAACCAACATCGATTCCTATAAACAAACGCTTCTGCAAACGTGGGAAGAGCTTCCACCCATCTTCCTCACTTCTGCCACCAACAAGATGGGACGCGAAGACTTGCTCAATTACATTGCCACCATCAATCAAACCTTAAAATAGGAAAAAAGGACACTTGACAGCATCCTCTCCCCCAAAATAATATAACTAAAAAACTTATTATGAAAAAGTTACAACTTAACTAATTTGTACCCTTTGCCCGAACAAGCAACGATTTTCAGGGTCGGTACATCTCGTAAAAGTATCCGCAAACGTGTTATATACACGCTCAAACTCTTGGACGAAAAATAATCCTCTTTTTGCCAAATTTGCTTCAAAATCTGCTTGCGTTCCACTAACCGATTGACATTTTGCATCAAAAGTAACAGCAAATCCGACTCACGAGCCGACAAATGGTGGTTGTTGAGCATGTGCGAAGTGCCACTAAAACGGACGCTCTCAAAATCAAATTCGGTTTGTTGCGAAGTTTGAAACTCCTTAAAACGATGCACAAAAACCTTGATTTTACACATCAAAATATGGATCGAAAACGGCTTGACAACGCAATCATCCGCACCACGTTTATAGGTATTGATGATGTCGTCTCGTCCCGTTTTGTCAGTCAACATCAAAATGGGGATATTGCTTTTGGTAGAGCGTATGTCTTGCAGCAACGAAATACCCGATTTGTTGCGTAAAAAGGTATCAATCAAGCAAATATCGAAGTAATTATTTTTAAATAAACGAAATCCTTCCGTGGCATCATCGGTCATTTTGACGCTGAAACCTTCTCCCGTGAAAAAATCGCTCAGCAGATGAGCAAGATTTAAATCACCTTCGCAAAGTAATATAGAAGTTTTTTCATTCATTTTTCGTAATTTTGTGCGAAATTTATTTTGCAAATGGTATGCCAAAATTGTTATTGAGATATGAAAAATAAAATCCTAATCGTACTAACGGGCGGAACGGTAACGATGATTAAAGATCCGCAAACCAACAGTCTTAAACCCGCTTCATTAGAGGCGTTCAAGGCGTTTGTGCCTGAGATTTTTTCGACTGAAATTCAGGTCGATTTGCACCCTTTTTATCCGCTGATTGACTCGTCCGACATCAACCCACAGGTTTGGATACAAATTGCCACAACCATCGCCGAAAACTACGAAAATTATGACGGTTTTGTGGTGTTGCACGGCACGGATACGATGGCTTATTCGGCTTCGGCGTTGAGTTTTATGATGCACAATTTGGGCAAACCGATTATTTTTACAGGGAGCCAGTTGCCTGTCGGAATTTTGCGTTCCGATGCAAAGGAAAACTTGTTGAGTGCCATCGAAATTGCCTGCTGTAAAGAGCTAAACGAGGTTGCTATTTACTTTGAAGGGCACCTATTCCGAGCTAACCGCACCACCAAAAAAAATGCCGAACATTTTGCCGCTTTTGAGTCCTATAATTTCCCTTCGTTGGCGAAAATAGGCGTGCATATTGAGTATCGCAAGCATCTGTTTTTGGCGAGCGATAAGACGCAAAAAATGCACATCCAAACGAATTTGGATACGAACGTGGGTATCATTAAACTGTTTCCAGGCATAACACCCACTTTTTTGCAAACTATTTTTAATACGCCCAACCTGCGTGCTGTCGTGTTGGAGACCTATGGGAGCGGGAATGCACCGTCTGCAGAGTGGTTCTTTGATATTTTATGCCAAGCAACCCAAAAAGGCATCATCATCGTCAACAAAACCCAATGCAACACGGGTTCGGTGGAGATGGGCTATTACGAAGTGTCGCAAAATCTAATCAAAGCGGGCGTTATTTCGGGCTATGACATCACTACTGAAGCGGCTCTGACCAAACTGATGTGTTTATTGGGCGAATATGGTAATGATAACGAAAAAATCAAAGCGTTGTTGCAAGTGCCGTTGGCTGGCGAAATGACGATTGAAAAATAAAAAAAAATACTATCTTTGTATGCTAAATGAAGTTAAATTATAAAAAATAAATACCATGAAAAATTTAGAACCGAAAAAGATATGGGAGCATTTTTACTCCCTGACACAAATTCCTCGTCCATCGGGACATAAAGAGGCGATTTCCAAGTTTGTAGCCGACTTTGGCAAGCAACTAAACCTACCCACCGAAGTGGACGAAATTGGTAATGTGATTATTCGCAAACCCGCTTCGGCAGGTTATGAAAGCCATCCGGGGGTTATTTTGCAAGCCCACTTGGATATGGTGCCACAAAAAGACGACAATCTCGCTTTTGATTTCACCAAGGACCCGATTCAGACGGTTGTAGAGGGTGAGTGGGTAACTGCTAAAGGAACCACTCTGGGAGCCGATGATGGGATGGGGGTTGCTATGATTATGGCCGTTTTGGAAGATACTACCTTGCCACATCCCGCTATTGAAGCCCTTTTTACCGTAGATGAAGAGACGGGTATGTATGGAGCTTTTGAACTGAAGGCAGGGGCTTTGAAAGGGCAGGTGATGATTAACTTGGATTCTGAGCAAGAGGGTGAGTTTATTATCGGTTGTGCAGGTGGCGTTGATGCCGTTGCTACGTTTGATTTTCAGCCCAAAGAGGTTACGGGCGATGTGGTGGCTTATCAACTGTCGGTAGAGGGTTGCAAGGGTGGACACTCGGGTGTAGATATTCATTTGCAGCGTGCGAATGCGAACAAGTTGCTGTTCCGTATTTTAAAAATCCTCGTGCGTGATAATTGTGCACGGTTGAGTTCGGTGCAAGGTGGAGATATGCGGAATGCTCTTCCACGCTCTTCTATGGCTATTTTTACCGTTCCCAAAAGCGAGCAAAAAGATATTGAAAAAGTCGTTGCAAGTTTCGAAAAATTGGTGCAAACCGAATACAAAGGCGTGGAAGATGGTTTGAAAATCTCGGTCAAAGAAGTTGCCAAGCCTAAAAATTGGTTGCCCGAAGAGACGCAAGATTGGCTGATACACGCTATCACGGCTTGCCCACACGGCGTTTATCGTTTCATCCAGAACCAACCGCAAACCGTAGAAACGAGCGACAATATCGGCATTATCGCAACCAAAGAAAACCAGATTGAAGTGGCTTGTTTGTTGCGTTCAACCTCCGAAAGTCGCAAAAAAGAGTTACGCGAAATCGTGGA
>JBGUYG010000023.1:0-16341 GCA_045118535.1 Paludibacteraceae bacterium | reverse complement strand
AATACAATGACAATACGTTTATCATCAATTATTACTACACTTTTATCTGTAGCATGTTCGGCTCACATTGAACCAACAAGTCAATCGGTGTCTGATTCATGTATAGTGGCAAATATTGCCGATAGTATTTATAATGCCACAAAAATATCACTGTTAAAACCAACAGACACTGCCACAGATACCGATTTTGTGGTTTTAGCCGATATTGTGCCCGATATTATTCAAGAAATACGTTATTATGGAACATACAACTTTGTTGGATGCCGATTACCAGGTTATGATGCACCTATAGCAATTCTTACTCGTAGGGCTGCTGATAGTTTAGCACTCGTTAGTCGTGATGTAATGCAACAAGGCTTCCGACTAAAAGTATTTGATGCCTATCGACCACAACGAGCTGTTTTTTATTTTGTTGGTTGGGCACATCAGAAAAGCGACACATTAATGAAACAATATTTCTATCCAGATATAGACAAAGCCGACGTTTTTCGTCTCGGATATATATCACATCGCTCTGGACACACTCGTGGCTCTACTATTGATCTAACTCTTTTTGACGAAAAAAGCGAACGAGAGGTTGACATGGGTGGAACTTATGACTTCTTTGGCGAAATATCACACTACAACTATCATAGCGGGCTGACCAAAAGCCAAATTGAACACCGACGAATACTTCGCGAAGCAATGATGCGCCATGGATTCAAACCAATATCTACCGAATGGTGGCATTTTTCACTAACGAACGAACCATATCCAAACACATATTTTGATTTTCCCATAACAGTCATCAAATGATAGTCGACAATAAAAACACAAGTGTGCGAATTGTATTAATTCCAGATAGTTGCGTCCACACATCAAATTCCTCAATTATTCCAGATGTGAGTATAGCTAAAACCTACGCCGACGCACTTTTGCGGGTCGGATTAGCTCCACTAATTGTACCTGTAACAGAATCACCATCAACTATCAAAGCGGTAACGTCTATAGCAAGTGGATTATTGTTACCTGGTGGAGCCGATGATGTAGATCCTATTCTGTATGGCGAAAAGCCATTACCTATGGTTTCATGTATAAATAAAGAACGCGATAAATTTGAAATGCTATTGCTTTCAGAGGCGATAGAACAAAGAAAACCAGTTCTTGGAATATGTAGAGGAGTGCAAGTTATAAATGTATTTGCAGGTGGTACACTTTATCAAGATCTACCAACTCAACTCCCCAATTATGTTGTAGAACACCAACGCCCAGATATGAAGTGGAGTGGTGTACATAATATTTCAATTGATACGAATTCTAATTTATATAGAATACTACAAAAAGAAAGAGTAAACGTAAATAGCACCCATCATCAAGCAGTTCGAATGGTTGCACCAGGATTCCGAGTTGTAGCTCGTAGCGACGACAATGTTATTGAGGCAATAGAAAATCCAACGCTACGTATAATGGGTGTACAATTCCACCCCGAACGACTTATTTCTGACGAATATGAGATGTTTGCCCTGTTGTTTCGAGATTTCCTCACTATGCATTGCGATTGTTAATTATACCCATTTACAAAAGCTGTCAGACCATCTTCGCGGTCAAGACCCAACTTTTTGCGTAGGCGATAGCGCATGGTCTCTACACCACGTTGCGATATATTAAGCAATGGCGCCATCTCTTTAGTCGACAATCCCATCTTAATATAAGCACACATCATACGCTCATTATTTGTCAGTTCTGGATATTGCTCTGATATTTTCTTTATGAAGTTATCATGTATTATATCAAACTGTTCTTCAACTCGCTTAAGTAAATCGTCGTTTGCCATATTACTATCTATACGACTATTAAGCGCTATCAACTGCTGACTTCCATAGCGTGTTTCGCCAGCCTTAATTGCTGCAACCACACGCCCTATTTCCTCTTTTACATCAATAAGCATCTCATTTTTGCGAGCTATATTAATCATCAGATTAGCCATTTCCTGACTTTTATGCTTGAGATTAAACTCCAACCGCTCTTTCTCGAGTTGCATAATATGTTGCTCTTGTCGCTCACGCTCCTCTTCAAAAGCCTTCTCTTGTGCCTCCATTCGCTCATCCATATCAGCCATCAAACGCCTATTACTGCGCGCCATACGTTTTCGGTCGAGTAGAAATATCATCGATAACACCATGACAAATATTAGCATATAAATCAGCTTTGCCCATATCGTTCGATACCATGGTGGCAATATCTCAAAACTAATGCTATCACAAGCATAAATTTCTGTACCCGAAAAAGCTTCAACCTCAAACGTATATAAGCCTTCATGTAAGTCGCTATACTCCTTCGACTTCGTATTGCTCAGTGCCGACCATTCGCTACCTGTTAACCTATAACGAAATTTGACAATGTTCTGACACAACATATCGGCATCATAATCAAATCTAACGGTATTATTATCATAATCGAGACGAATGGTTGGCTTTTGTTGTGCATAATTAGCTGTATATATTACAGAATCTGTTTCATTTGTCAACGTCATCTGCCTAATACCAAACGAATGATTATGAAGTGTCTTGGTTTGACTCTTTATACTAGTTTCGAGTAACGAAAAACCACTAATTGTTGGGAATATATAAACTGAGTCAGACAATGGATATATATTTAGAAAATTGGTTGGCATTTCAACAATGAGCTGATTTATACTCCATGTCATTGTTGAGTTCCATCCCTCTGATGCATTGTTTATGCTTATTCTTCCATTCTTTATTGCCAACAATTTTTTCCCATATCTATTTATCTTTCTGTAACCTGCATGATTCGCCAATTGTTCTTCAAATGCTTCTGACCGCTCAAAACGCATGCTATGATGATTGTATTTGTATAACCCATTAGCTGTACATGCACAAATGCGATTATTTATCATACATATCGACAACACCTTACCTGGCAATCCGTCGGCCTCACCATATATTGTTCGCTTTTCAATAAATTGAAATTTACTATCGAGTGTTAGACATATAATAGAGCCGCCATCGAAACACCACACTATACGAGCCGTTTCTTGTTCTATTGCTGCATATGAATCAGAGATACCTTCAACTTTATGACTAATACGCCACTGACCATCCGTTTTTTGCGCAACGTACAAACCCTGATAAGTCCCCACATACATCATCCCCTCATGTCCTGCAATAGGCTGACAACACCAAGCACCAAGCAACCCGTCAATCTCATGACATATCTCTCCATCAACCAACATTAGTCCTTTATCATGCATACAGAATAAATCGCCATCTACCTCTTGCAAACTCCAAACTTGTCCACCTGTCTTTTTTACAAGATGCAAATTGCTTATTAAGTAATGCTCAGATGCATCATAGTCGCCAACATAGAGTCCACGATTTGTACCCAAATATATTTTATCGTTCTTCACTGCTGCTGCATAGCCTGTTCCGAGCGACAACCCATTTGTTTGTAAATCAGAGAAAGGCAAATTAAGATAAGCGTATGCTAATCCGTGATCTAATCCAGCCCAAACATTGCCTATATCATCAAAAGCTATAGAGAGTACTGTATTGTCTTTGAGACCATTTTTTTCATTTATCGTTGTTATCTTCTCGGTTTGGGTATCGATAACAACAATGCCATTCTGTATTGTACCAATAGCTATCTTGTCGCCAAGTACATCAAAACAGAATAGCTCGTTACTTTTTATATATTCATCAATTGGTGTTTTAAATGGTTCAATACCTTTTTTGTTAGCGAACAACAAACCACTGCGCATTGTACCTACCAATAGACCATCTCGGAATGGTGTCAAACAACGTATATATGTTGTTGATGCAGACTCTCCATTTTGCATTGGGAATAACGTATTGCCCACTATCATCCAAATGCCATTATCGGTACCAATGTAAGGAACGTCGTTAAGCACTGCCATGCAAATAAGCTTTTTACCCAACGTGTTTATCACCGATACTTTATTATCATACCATCGTATTATTCCATTATCGCCTTGAAAATAGATACCAGTTGTCGTCTCACAGATATTCCAGATATTACCTATCGATCGGTCATATTCCGACATAGAATCACTCAAACAAGTATAATGTAATTTTCCATCGCTATTTGGGCTAAAATATCCAAATTCATGTATGCCACCAACAAATATTTTCTTCAACTCTCTTGATGCATAAACAGATCTCACATCTGATTCGTTGTTGAGTTCAAAATGCTGCCACGATACGCCATCGTACTGCACCATACTTTTTTGGTTAGCAAAGAAAACCCACTCATTATCATATATCGAAATGCACCATGTTTGTGTACCTTGCATCTGCGAAGCTTTGTCCACATTATGCACAAATGGCACCCACTGTGCCTGCATTGTAAACGACCACAATAATAGCAACAATATTATACTACTTTTCATAGAGAATCTTAGCTATACTTTTCGCTAGGCAAAATTAAAATTTCTTGTTTTAAAATCAAGAGAACAATAAAAAAGCGATAAACTAAACTTGCATATTAAAATATTTGCACTAATTTTGCACCGCAAATGCGGAAATAGCTCAGTTGGTAGAGCACAACCTTGCCAAGGTTGGGGTCGCGAGTTCGAGTCTCGTTTTCCGCTCTAAAATATTTTTTGATTGTAGCGCAGGTGGTGAAATTGGTATACACGCTACTTTGAGGGGGTAGTGGCAGCAATGCCGTGTGAGTTCGAGTCTCATCCTGCGCACCACGAATTTAAGAAGGCGAATCGGTTATGATTCGCCTTCTTTCGCTTTTTGCCATTCTCCCATTATTAAACACACAAAAAAAATGTCACAGCTAACAGCTTGACAATCTTATCAAAACATCATTAGACTAAATTTTATCTACAAAAAACTTCGCAAAACGTTTGCAGATAAAAAAAAAGCTACTACCTTTGCACTCGCAATCGGATGACAAACGGCTCCGATAAGAAAAACAAATCTTGGTACCATAGCTCAGTTGGTAGAGCAACGGACTGAAAATCCGTGTGTCACTGGTTCGATTCCCGTTGGTACCACAAAAACCTCTGAAGATAATTCTTCGGAGGTTTTTTGTTTTATCCCGCTACAACCCACATCGTGCCTCAATTCTACCCATTTTTTATATTTATTTAAATGGCGTATATGTTCTTTTTTGATACATTTGCACGATTTTTATAAACCATAATCAAAGCATACAAGACCGACTCTAACTGAGTCATTTAAATATCGAACAATGAGGATAGTAACAACTATAGCCGAATTGAAATCAACCGTAGCCGAAGCTCGCAAGGCACAAAAAACGGTCGGACTTGTTCCTACAATGGGAGCGCTTCACAAAGGTCACTTGTCGCTCGTAAATAAAGCTTGCGATAATTGCGACTTTGTAGTTGTGAGCATATTTGTTAACCCAACACAATTTAATAATCCCGACGATTTACGCACTTACCCGCGCACTCTCGATGCCGACACTGCACTGCTTGAGGCAAATACTAAAGCCAATGTCGTCTTTGCACCTTCAGTAGAGGAAGTATATCCTGAACCTGATACTCGACAATTCTCGTTCGGAGCAATAGCTGAAGTTATGGAGGGTAAATATCGACCTGGACATTTCAATGGCGTTGCACAAATAGTTAGCAAACTCTTTATGTTTGTTGAGCCAGACAAGGCTTTCTTTGGCGAAAAAGATTTTCAGCAGTTGGCAATCATACGCAAGATGGTAGCCGACCTAAATATGAATATTGACATCGTGGCATGCCCTATTGTTCGTGAAACTGACGGCTTAGCTGTTAGCTCACGCAATACTCTCTTAACTGCCGAATTTCGCAATGTAGCACCACACATTAGTGCAACACTCCGTGCATCGGTGGATAAGATGAATACCCTAACGCCACAACAAACCATTGACTGGGTAACCAACGAAATTAACAATTTCGGCGGACTCGAGGTTGAATACTATAGCATTGTTGACGGACTGACATTGCAACCTGTTGATAGTTGGACAGCAACTAATTACATTGTTGGATGTATTACTGTGTATGCAGGTAAGGTTCGTCTTATTGATAATATTTGCTACAAAAAGTAAAACGAAAAGCTATGTTCATACACGTTGTAAAATCGAAATTGCACAATGTGCGCGTCACCGAGTCAGATCTTAACTATATCGGTAGCATAACTATCGATGAAGACTTGATGGACGCAGCTGGCATCTTCGAAAACGAAAAGGTGCAAATAGTGAACAATAACAATGGCGAACGCTTTGAAACATATGTTATAAAAGGCGATCGTGGTTCGGGCGTTATTTGCCTCAACGGAGCTGCCGCACGTAAGGTAGCTGTGGGCGATATTGTAATAATTATAGCCTATGCCATCATTGATAGCAATGAAGCTAAAACATTTAAACCTACATTTGTTTTCCCTGATACAGCTACCAATAAATTGGTGAAGTAAATAAATACATACAATAACACAACAAAGCGTCAACAGAATTCTGCTGACGCTTTGTTTGTTTTAATGTGAGTCCGACAAAATTGAAATAACAACAATTCTCTATCGTTATAACAATGCTTCATTCGAAATGATTATCCATTACACTGCTCACCAAATTCATATTATTTATTCTCAAAATAGTCGTTGAGTATCTCTGCGGCCGCGCCGTTCTCGTTTCTGACGTCGTTGATTATGCGACCATTCTCCATAAGTAGAATGCGGCTCGACACGTCTACAATATGATCGAGATTATGACTCGACACGAGCAACGTAGTACCTTTCTCGCTGTTATACTCCTTTAGGATTCGTTTTATTTCAATCTGCGACGATGGATCCAAGAAGTTGAACGGCTCATCAAGAATAATTATATCTGGCTCAGCTAAAAGTGTAGCTACAATACCAATCTTCTGCTTGTTGCCAGAAGAGAAATTGCGTATGTACTTCTTTTGTCCCAAAATCTCACCGTTCATAAACTTCTCGAACCTCGTCAAGCGCAATTTTACCTCGTTTCGGTCTATGCCACGCACTTCGCCATAGAAATTGAAATACTCTTCTGGCGTAAGGAAATCTATCAGGAAGCTGCCATCGATGTATGCCGCGGTAAGAGCTTTCCACTCTTCGCCTTTCGCCACATTCTCTCCGTGATTAAGCACTTCACCCGTATTAGCTTGATATAAATCTAAAATCAAGCGAAAGAGCGTGGTTTTGCCAGCGCCATTGTTACCAACCAAACCTACAGCTTCGCCGCGGTTGATATGAAGTGAGGGAATATTTACGGCTTCTTTGTCGCCGAACTGTTTGGTGAGATTATTTATTTGTATCATAATTAATTATTTATATCGGAGTTACATAATTTACATTAGAGCAATCGACTATTCTGCTTTTATTTTTGACACCGAATCAATACCAGATACGATTTGAGTGTAAATACCATCGGATAAGCCTAGTTTTACATAAGTATCTTTTACTTTTTGTTTAGCATCTACTATTTCAACGTATGCTGAGTCGCCTTTGTAGTGGATATATTTTTCATCCAATGCCCAGATATTTTCGACTCTTTGAACAATCAATGAAGCCATGGCAGAGCATCCTGAATAAATTGTTGTTGACGCCATGTCTTGCTGATCTATGATAGCATATATCTTGTAAGTTACTATGTCTTTGGTATGACTTGCCGTTGGAGAAATACTTTTTATTCGACCATGAATAATAGTCTCAGGAGATGTTGATATTGTAATATCAAGAGAAGCACCAACACTAATCCATTTTACATCTATTTCTGACACATCACCTTCAAATGCCATTGAACTAAAATCTGCAATACGAGCAATAACAGAGCCTTCGCTATATGCTCCCCTTGCCATAACAGAACCTCCTTCTTTTATTGGAAGTTCTATTATTGTGCCATCATTAGTGGCATTTATAATATTAGATATTTTGTCAGCAGTATAACCATTTGTTATCATAGCCAACTCTGTTTCCAACGTCTCATGATTTTTCTTTGTTACCTCATATTCCGTTTTCAACGACTCATATTCCTCTTTCGCTAAAAAGCCTTCGTTATAAAGATTTTCTGAGCTAAGAAACTGAGTTGTAAGAAAATCCAATTTTTTCTTAGAGATCTCTATGTTGTCTTTCATTTTCAACACTTCAATAGGATCTTTTACAAAAGAGATAGCCGCCAATGGCGTATTTTGCTTTACAACATCTCCGACTTCAACTTTCAAACTGCTTAGTGTTCCAGAAATCATAGAACGAACATCTATTACACGTTCTGGCTCAATATAGCCCGATATAGAAAGCGTTTTTTCTATGTCCATTTTTGACATTGAAATAGTAGGTATTTCGCGCGATTGCATTTCAACGGCTTTCGCTACAACAAAACCCAATGCAAACACAACGAGACATAAAATTGTTACACCAAACTTCGACATATTTCTATTCTGATTGAAGAGCGCTAATTAGGTTCATAGAAGAGGCCACATAAGCAGGACGCAAACCTGAAATAAGACCAGAAATAAATATTATAATCATTGAAAATATTGTTGTTACTAAATCTATTGATGGGCTAACAAGTTCATCAATCATCAATTGCGCTATAAGTTGTAACACAAGCCATCCTAAGAATATTCCGCAAACACCTGCTACAATCGTAATCGCTATCGATTCTCCAACAATTAATTTCTTTATATCATTTTGAGTAGCACCAACAGCCATTCGAACACCTATTTCACAAGTCCTTTCGCGAACGTTTGAAACCATTATATTACTTATACCTATCACACCTCCAACCAAAGTGATAACACCAACAAACCATAAGAAATAACGGATACCACCAAAAAGTTTATCAAATGCACTCAATTGTTCTTCTAATGTTATTATATAGATAGCTTTTTCATCAGAAGGCTTGAAATGGTGAGTGGCTCCCAACGACTTTTTTATTTGTTCCTTTATATCTCTATTGCTGCGCGATGTATATACAAGAGTTGTAAATTGTGGCATCAAATCAACGATTGAAATATAATTAGCCGAAGTAGTTAGAACTGCTCGTGCATCATTAGGAGTTGTTGGTGTATTTTGAAAAACGCCAACCACTTGAAGCACCATATTATTGATTATAATCCTTTTATTTATACAGTCTTTATTCCTAAAGAGTATTTTTTCTACATCTTCTCCTATTATTGCACACTTGCGGCCTTCTTCAAAATCTCTCTTATTGAGATTGCGGCCTCGTAGAATAATATTTTCTTGCATTTTCAAATAATCTTCATCAAATCCTCGCACTTCAAATCTATCATAGTGTCCTAATGATGATATTGTTGCTAATGTTGAAAATACAGGTGAAATATATTCTATATCAGGAATGGTTAGTTTCAAGTTACTTATATCATTTTTATCAAAACGAATTCTTGCACCTTCTACACCTCCATGTGTTGGCTTTGAGATAATACCTGCATATACTTCAACTCGATTACTATTGAAATTTTCAAATAGGTTTTCTATGCTATCTTGAAAGGAATTGCCTATACCAACAAGAACAATCATTATAAAGATACCCCAAGAAATACCCACACATGAAGCTATTGTTTGTCTACTTCTGCAACGAATGTTCTCATATATCTCTGTCCAAAAATCTATCATTGCATTCGAGTAAAAGAAATATGCTGAGAAAAATCATTAAGCAAAGAAGCTTGATGCGTAACCACGATGACAAGATGCGTTTCGCACATGTCGCTCAATATCGACCAAACTTTATCTCGCAATTCAGTATCCATTGCTGAAGTTGGTTCATCCAAGATTAATACATCTGGATTTTGAACAAGTAGACGCGCTATTGCAACAAGTTGTTTTTCGCCACCAGAAAGGTCAACTCCAGCTTCCCCAACTATTGTATATATGCCATTCGGTAAAGCCGACAAATACGGCATAAGTCCTTTTTCGGTACAAATTGCAATAGCTCTCTGATACGCTTCTGTAATATCGTCATCAAATCCCACACAAATATTCTCAATAACATGACCTTCAAATAACTGAATATTTTGAGGAACAATTCCAATATGTTTACGATATGCTTCGATAGCCAATCTGTTAATTGGAACACTACCATTTATGCTTATAGCCTCATCGTCTGCCACATACGACTTCTCTATCAACTTACAAACAGTAGATTTACCGCTACCACTTTTACCAACTATGCAATTAATTTTTCCTCTACATAAGGTGGCTGAAAAATCATTGATAATAGGTTTCCGACCTATATACCCAAATGATAAATTTTTGATTTCTATTGAAGCTATTATTGGACAGTCATCGCCAACTAACACCTCACTTGGCAAATCTATTGTTCCAAACAAACGTTCAAATGCCATTTTTGCTTCATTATATGATATTGGCAGTAATGATATATTGATGATAGAAGGCGTCATCAACGACACTATGCTTCCAATAGCAATAAACTCTCCTACACTAATACGTTGGTCATTATACAAGAGCGCACATATCAACA
This sequence comes from Paludibacteraceae bacterium, assembly GCA_045118535.1. Taxonomy (GTDB): domain Bacteria; phylum Bacteroidota; class Bacteroidia; order Bacteroidales; family Paludibacteraceae; genus Colicola. The sequence goes on along the minus strand of JBGUYG010000023.1, from coordinate 5,862 downwards.
ACGATGTAAATAGTAAAATTGCATTTACGAAGCCATAATACAACGATAGTTTTATCTGTAACTTATCAGCCTTGTAAGAGTTATCTGTATACTGTTTATAAAGAATGTTATTTACATTGCAAATCGCATTCGTCTGACGTTCTACTTTTATCGACCTTACATTCTTGATTGTATTTATAAAGCTACTCTCTACTTTTGAATATGCTGCCATCATATTACGTTGTTTATCTATGATAACTCTGTTGTAGCGCATCATAAAAGCCAGCGTAATTACAAGCATTGTCAACACAATTATAGACATCTGCCATGCATAATATCCAACAATACAAGTTCCTATAATAACCACAAAAACATCTATGAAAGTATTACCCCCAATCACATAGTTTACAACACCTTGTATTCTACGAATATCTCCCAATCTGGCAGATAAATCGCCAATTTTTCGCGACTCAAAAAATGATAGCTTTAGCGATAATATCTTTTCGAAGAAACGCTCTACCATCGATTCTTGTATCTCTTTATATTGCTTAGCAACAATCAATTGCTTTATCGCAGACAATCCGACCTTAATTATTGTAAGTAGAGAAACTGCACTAATGCTTAATAGTACAATACTCATCGCATTGTTAGGTAAGTAATCGTCAATTAGTTTTTGGAATAACAACGATGTTGCCATACCCAAGAGTGCAATAATTACGCTCAGCACTATAAGACCGACGAACAAAATCTTCTGATTCGCAATAATATGAGATAGAAGCGAGAACATTTTTTTTCCTGTTTTAGCCGTTTCTATTTTTATGTTTTTAGGCTTTACTATCAGAGTTCTCTTTGTCCATATTTTCTGAAATTCATCTTTTGATATATGAACCATGCCTCGTGCAGGATCAAACGCAATAACATTATTGTGCTTAACACCGCAGAACACTATAAAATGTTGGAATCCATTGGCAAGTAGCACATGCACAATTGTTGGGTTTTCTTGTTGGCAGAGAGTGGCAAAATCCATCTCGTAGCCATTTGCTTCAAAACCTATTTTTTGTGCACACAGAACCATCCCTAACAATGTTGTTCCTTGGGCATTTGTTCCACTCAGTTCACGAGCATATTCGAGCGATATATTTGTTCCGCAATAGCGAAAAACAGTGACCAGACATGCAACGCCACAATCTGCCATATCCTGCTGAAAGCATCCACAGTGCTGCATTTTGCGCAAATCTTTACTCTTCATATAGCATTTTGTCTAATCTGATATAACCTCGTCTCTTTTGTTCGAGTTGCCCATTTTTATAGTATAGCGTAGTAGGAGTGGACCTAATTTCAAGGGCATCACGCCAAATAAGAAGAGAATCATACACAACATTTACTTCTGCGACATTTTGAAACGTCAATGTCTCAAGCAGAGCATCAATACTATCTTGTGGCGCAGATGAAATCATATCAACCACTAAATCTGGCATATCAATACTTTGCAAAGTCAACATCTCTGATTTACAAGGATCACAAATGGGATCAAAATAAAAGATCAAAAGTTTTTCTGTTTCACTTATTTGCGAAGATAGAGATATTGAAATAGCATCTTCCTCCGAATAGATTATATGTAAATCTACATACTTATTATAATCTTCTTCTTTTTCAACATTAAGGACTATATAAATTAAGCACCCTAAAATAATAGACATAATAACAAATACTATTATTAAGGCTATCGATTTATTTTGTAACATAAACTATCACAAATGTATAAACAACGGTAATCAACAAAGCCAAAAGGCCATATGTGCCAATAACAATCTTAAAAGAGTCTCCAAACGAATACTTCATTTTTTTACTAATTAATCAACTATTTATTCTAACACTATCTAAATAGTCGTATTTATTCAACCACAAAGCTTTAGAATGTCTATCAATACCTACCTTTGTACCAATTATAAACGGAAATGAAAGTAAAAATGAAACAGCAACATACAGAATAATATGCTCTGTTGAAAGATAATACATAAAACTCCATACTCCAGCAATCATATAGCGCAAACTAGATCTAAATCCAAATATCAAATCAATTCTATTACTTAATGCTTTAAATGACAGTATATCAAACCTTTCTCTCACATAAGCATTTACTCCAGACGATGCATAAAAGCACGCTCCTATCGAAATGCCGAATGCATTGAAACAAAGCAGATATTGATTTGTAATAATGGCGAATATAAAGCCACATACTGCAGACCATACCAAGTTGAGGATAAATGAACTCCAAAGACTTTGCTTTATAATATTGATACCATTTGTTGCAACGCTATCGGAACAAGTTGAAAACAATTGGGCTGGCGAAATAATTCCTATCAAAGACATACACAATATGATACTCAAAGCCAACATTTGAGGATGCATGCATATACTAACCTTGCATGCTACAGCTGCAATTACAAAAGCGATAACTGCCAAATTATATCGAATAGCTTTGCATCGTATGAGTGATAAAAAATACAAACGAAACATTGGCATATCACTCAATTTCCCAATACTTATATTTTTTTGAACTATTCCATCATTAGAAACATCATAAAGCCTAAGTAATTGCTTTTTTATAATATATGAACTTACAACATAATACATAAATAGCAAGCATAGCGCCACCACAAAAACAATAACATAATCATGTAATACCTTAGAAACGAGCCATGGTAAATGATTTACATCTAATGACAAAAGAATCGCCGCTATATATATAGCTATTATAAAGGGAAAAGTCACCCAGAATTTGATATTAGTCATACCTTTACACAACCGAACTAAAAGAGAATTACACAGTTCCATTGTAAATATCAGTATAATATATCCTATCATTAGAGGCATTGACAAATGCTCAACATATACCAATTTCAACAAGAACGGGATAACTAATAATACGACATAATAATTGGCAAATGAAAACATCGATTTTAGAAACATATATTTGATTATGCGCTTTTTACCAATAGGCATAACGATATAGGGCAAAAAAGAAGCATAATCAAATGATAAAAATTTCATCTTAATTAGAAAATCTACTAAGAATCCAACTACTATCGCAGAAGTTAATGCTACTAAAAAATCACTGTGAAATATTGTCTCAAATATGACATCTAACTCAAAAGATATCACAAAAAAAGGGAAACTTATAAGTAACAACATCCCAAATTTTAGGCTATTGAATAGCCGATGAGTATTCCAAAAGGGAGATCTTCTTTCTTTTAAGTAAATGTGTTGATAAAACATAATATATAAGATAGAAACGACACATTTAGTTGCTCACTAAATGTGTCGCAAATTAAAATCAACGTCCACCACAGACCCAAGTAGAAAAAGCAGCCCATCCTAACGCGAAAGGAATAGCGCCAACACCTCCTGTTGCAGCTGTTATTGCAGGTTCAAAACATATACCAGCAGCAGCCATACCAATGTTGCATAAATAGTCTTTATGGACAGCAGCACCACCTTCGATGACAACCATTTCATCTAATTCAAGTTTTTTCATTTTCGTTGAAATTTTACGTTATACAATTAATTTAGAAGTATAAAGCCATTGTCTGCATAGCATTGAAACGAAGTATGCAGTACTAACATATCAATGCACAATTGCTTCTTTTAATTTTAGTGCAAATCAAAAAAAAAAAATAAACTTGCAAGCTTTTATAGAATTTCTTTAATAATCTATTACCACCTTACTCCTTTATAAAAATGAGTTCGCAAAAATTAGAATAACAACAACTGAATACCATCGTAACAATACTAAATTCTGAAAGAAGACTTATCAGTAAAAAGAAATAAGTAAAAAAATATTAACGACGAAATTATTGACAGATATCTGTCTTAAATGTTTAAAAGATAAAGATTAACACTTAAGTATAAGTGTCACTACTATTACAAATAATATTTATTGAGCATTTCTATTGAATTCGCGTTAAATACATACAATAACACAACAAAGCGTCAGCAGAGTTCTGTTGACGCTTTTGTTATATAAATCTTAAAACTCCGAACTATTCTTGCTCTGGTTTCAAGATTTCACGATATGACAAATTTTATCTTGAAGGCGCAAATTTTTTTTGAATACTGATTCCAACGCTACTCTATTCGAAGACTGAACTGCACAAAGACAAACCGTTATTTAATTATCAATACAGAATACGATGATATTCTAAGCATTAACGATAGTAGCAAATACAACGATTTTAGAAGTGAAGCTATGGACTGATGCTAATATTGTATCCAAATAATTATCAATACCTTAGCAAGTATTTTAAAGAAAAACTTTAATCATCATATTTGTATACTATTCTAATTTTCTTAGTAATTGACTTCTCTCCTTTTTTATCAAAAAGATCTTGGTCATGGCGCAAAATATGAGTAACATTACCTTCATAAGTATATGTAGCATCAAAATCGGGATCAGTAGATGTACCATTTACAACTGACTCTGTAAGTGGACGTTTTAAATCGTCATAAGTACATTTGTGTTCCATGCGCATAATCTTAGAGTATACAAGTTTATCTAAATTTTCATCCAAATACTTCACCTTAAAGCCGTATATCTCTTTTGTAAAATTCTTATAATCATAAGTAACACCATCACCCGACAACAAACGCCATTTGTCGTCATATTGATATTTAGATGTATGAACTAATTTTCCATCTTTGTAACTATATCTTGTTTTGATACTATCATTTGAATAGTAATCATATTCTTCCCACGAGTTGTCTTTCTGAGGGTCTTTGTGCAAATCTTTAGTCGATTTAAGCTTTTTGAAGTTGTTGTCGTAAAAAACTTCCTCTTTGCCTCTTAAAAAGAAATCACTTGTATCAATTCTAATAGAGTCTCTATATTTTTCAAACAACGTTGTTTTGGTTTTCCCTTCGTAAATATATTTTTTAACATTTGTCCAACCGGGTTGAAAATTATTATATAGTTCAACACACAAACCTCGATCATTATACTTTTTTATAAGATGAGATTCTAATTCGCCAGAAAAAACCGATCCCCAAAAACCAAGAGAATGTGTACCAAATTCATAATGAAATGTGCGGAATACAGTTCTTTCAACAAGGTCGCCTCTCTGATTATACTTTTCTTCTTTTACTTTTTTCCTTTCACCATCTCTGGTGATATATACGCACTTAGTATATTTATCTTCCCATATAAACTCATATGTAATTGCATTGGCACTATCATTTTCATAATAAACTACTTTTGCAAGACTATCACCGTCATAAGTGTAATAAGAATGCTCATGACTAATTAATGAATCTTTAGTAAAAATTTCCACATGTTCTTCAAGTGGTTTATGATAATCAACTTCTTTACTACTGCAACCCACTGACGAACAAAGAGCAAACAATATAAGAATGCCTTTTTTCATTCTGCTTTTATTTCAAATTATACAATTATTATAAAAACTATTCTTGTTCTGGTTTCAGCGGCTCGCCGAGCGTGGAATTTTCCGCATCTTTTTCGTCCAATTTAAAAACCATAAACTGTTTATTTTCAGAAGTGTACGGTTTCCAATCGCCGCCGTTAGCGCCGTTGGGGTCGGAATATTTTGCAAAGTTTGACCATGCCGTTAACATCTTTTCCGACAAATCCCAATCGCCTTTTGTCCACGGACGCCAGCAATTTTTGAGACTTTTGAAAACAAACCACAAATCCGACGAGTGAAACGCGCCTTTGAGGTTGTCTTCGGGGTGGCTGCCGTCATCAGGCAAAGGTCTTGCAAACTGATAAGCCCACGCTTTGTTGCCGATTTCCTGACGGTTGAGACAAAAATCCGCAACCGGCGAAACCATCATTGCAGGGTCGTGAAGCGTGCAGCCGATGAGGTAAGG
>JBGUYG010000022.1:0-37084 GCA_045118535.1 Paludibacteraceae bacterium | reverse complement strand
TATCCTGATGCGTTTACTTGGACAGCAGCAGGTGTAACCGAACTCAATGTAGGTGCTGATAAAGGCGTTCAAACAATCACTGAGGACACATGGAAAAAGTTAGAACTTGCTGGTTGCGTATTCTTGCCAGGTGCAAGCCGTCGTGACGGTACCACAGTGAATAATTTCTATACCCAGCATGCTCATTATTGGTCTTCGACAGCCAACGGTTACAAGGCCGAGTTCTTCTTCCAAAATCAGAAATTAGAGATTCACGAGGATAGTAAACACTATGGTAACTCGGTTCGTTTGGTGAAAAATGTAATATCAAGTGATCCTTGCGATGCTATTCAGACGACCAAGCGAGACACGCTCATTATGCCTTGCGACGGTGGAATGAAAATGACGTGGACGCTGGGTTCGAAGTCTCGCGAAGTTAGTATTCCGAATGGTCAAACGCAAACGACCTTCGAGGACACCTTGCGTACCAAAAACGGTTTGTGCGATAGTATTTACTACAAGGTAACCTTGCGTAAGAAGACGTGGAGTACGACCAACCGAGACACGACCGTTATGCCTTGCGATGGAAGCACAAAGTACACGTGGAATATGCCAGGTCATACGAGCAAGGAGTTCAAGTTGACGGGCACTGCGACCCGACAAGTATTGAGCGACACCTTGCGTAGTAAGGTTGGCAACTGCGATAGTATCTACTATAACTTGACTTTGATTAAGAAGACGTGGAGTGTAAAGAACCGAGACACGACCGTTATGCCTTGCGATGGAAGCACAAGTTACGAATGGAATATGCCAGGTCATACGAGCAAGGAGTTCAAGTTGACGGGCAATGCAACCCGACAAGTATTGCACGACACCTTGCGTAGTAAGGTTGGCAACTGCGATAGTATCTACTATAACTTGACCTTGATTAAGAAGACATGGAGTGTAAAGACCAAAGACACGACCGTAATACTTTGTAATGGTGGAACGAGTTATACAAGTGCTTCGGGTGAAACGTACACGGTAACGAGTGGTGGAACGTATACACAAAAAGACACCTTACGTAGTAAGATAGGTAATTGCGATAGTATTCGCTATAACTTGACCCTGCGAAGCATCAAAGTGGAGAAAAAACCTATAAAATATATTTCTCTAAAAGTAGGTGAAACTTATAATTGGGAAGTGAATGGTAAAACTATTCCATGTACGCATACCCAAGCAGGTGCACAAGATTTCTACGAGACAGTCCGTTCTAAAGTAGCGGATTGCGATAGTGTCATTTATCAATTGCAAATAGATGAACGTTTCTCGGTTACTTCGTCAAAGAAAGTGATATTCTCTCCAGGTAACTTGCAGTATCAAGGTTCGACAAAGACATGGCGTTTTGCTCCTCAACAATATAATAGATGTATGGCGAATAACAATAACGCCGCGAACACAAATTATAGTGGTTGGATAGACCTCTTCGGTTGGGGAACAGGAGATAATCCGAATAAGACTTCCACCTCCAGCAGCGATTATTCTACCTTTACGGATTGGGGCGAGAATGAGATCAGTGGTTATCCCGCTAAGACATGGCGTACACCAAACAAAGACGAGTGGGATTATCTAATCAATACGCGTAAAGTGAATAATACCACTGGCTATTCGTATGTTCGTCTTAAATATGGCAGTGGGAATGCGGATACCTGTACGGGTGTGATTATTTATCCCGATCGGTTTACATGGGAAGACGCGGGTATATCATCTATTTCAGTGGGTTCGTCTGCAGGTGTTCAAAATATCAGTGCTACACAGTGGGCAGCCTTGGAGAAAGTTGGTTGCGTCTTCTTGCCAGGTTGTAGTTTGCGTAGTGGCACTGCGGTCACTGCGGGCTACTATGGTCGCTACGCCTTCTATTGGTCTGCTACTCAGGATGGTACAAGCCTCGCGTATAACGCGAACTTCAAGTTCGGAGATGGTACCCTCATTCCAGCGAACTACATCGATCGCTATTTCGGCTTTGCGGTACGCCTTATCCAAGACTTTAAATAATTTAAGTTATTCGTGGGCGATAAGGGTGAATGCCCTTTCTCCCACGTCTTGATTTCGCGGGTTGGGACTTTCTTCCCGACCTGCGTTTTTTTTCGTGGTTGACTTAGCGTTGTTGGGTGGCGAGGCTCTCGCCTGAAAGTTGAAAGGTGAAAGGGGGTACGCCTTCGGCGTTTTGCTGGGTGGTGAGCCTCTCGCCTCGCGGGTGAGACACCCACGTCCCCGACTGGGTGGCTTTGTGCGGTGGCAAAAAAGGCGTGGTTTCCGAGATGAGCGTGGCTTCTGGCGGGCTTAACCTAAATGAAAATTGAGAATTGAAAGTTGAAAAATTAGTCTCTTGAAATATACAACAAAACATCCTATTCAACAGATAAGATGTTTCTTGGATTCTTTACGATTTTATTTATCCTCGTAATGTCCTTTAATAGTTGCAATCACCACCACCTGTTCAGCATCGTTAATGCTGTAAATAATGCGGTCGTGGGCAGTTATACGCCTTGAATAGATATTGTTATTGCTGCCGACTAATGCTTCTGGATGTCCAATGCCTTGACGCGGGTTCTCGCCTATTGCGATGAGGGTTTTGAGTAGTTTTTTGTGTGAATTAGGATTGGATTTCTTCCATGCAACAATTGTTTTTTCAATCGCTTTATCAAACTTAATAGAGTACATCACAGCGATTGCAAGTAGTTTTCGATTTCTTCTTTTGTCTTACACACGACGCATTCGCCTTGCCGACATTGTTCTTGTGCCTGTTCGATACGCTCTTTGAGTTCGGGCGTTAGCATCAAATCCTCTCTTCCCACACTCACCAAGGCATATAACTGATTGCGTCTTTTGATGAGTACATGTTCGCCTTTGTCGGCACGAGCAAAGGATTTGGACAAGTTGTTGCGATAATCTTTAACCGATATTGCTTCCATAGTGTTTTGTTTTTTGCGAAAGTAATGTATTCTTTGCAAAAAAACAATTATCTTTTTATTGCGAAACCGAAATGAAAAATGAAAATTGAAAGATGAGAATTGAAAGTTGAAAAATCTGATGTTTATTGGGTGGCGAGCCTCTTGCCCGAGCCTCTCGCCTTTCATTTTTCACCTTTCACCTTGCTTCGGTAGGCTTCCAGCGTATTTTGCAACAACGATACAATCGTCATGGGTCCCACACCACCCGGCACGGGCGTGATGAAAGCACACTTGGGAGCCACGTTCTCAAAGTCAACGTCCCCCACGATTTTAACCGCGGTGGGTGTCTCGATTCGCGTGATGCCGACATCGATGATGATGGTGCCTTCTGAAACCATATCCGCCGTGATGAGCTTCGGTTTGCCCACTGCCACGATGATGATTTGGCTTTGGCGACAGATAGCAGCGAGGTTCTGCGTCCGCGAATGACAGAGGGTGACCGTTGCCGAGCCACCGCGTTTGGACGAAAGCAAGATAGAAAGCGGTCTGCCCACGATGTTCGAGCGACCAATGACGGTTACCATCTTACCTTCCAACGAGATTTGGTAGCGATGCAATAGTTCCAAGATACCCTTCGGGGTTGCACTGACGATGCCTGGAAGTCCCTTTGCCAACCTGCCGATGTTCTCGGGTGTGAGCCCGTCCACGTCCTTGCGATAGTCAATCTTGGCAGTGATTTCCTGCTCGTTGATATGCTCGGGTAGGGGCAACTGCACAATAAAGCCATCGATGGTTGGGTCGGCGTTGAGTTGTTGCACCTGCTGGATGAGTTCCTCTTGGGTGATGGTGGCTTCCAAAGCGATTTTGCGTACCCCCATGCCGACCTTCTCGCAAGCCTTGATTTTGTTGTTCACATACGTCTCGCTGGCTGGATTATGCCCCACGATGATGATGCCCAACGTGGGTGGTCGCTGGTGGGTTTGGGCAATTTGTTCGCACTCGTGGCGAATGTCGTCCTTGATTTGCTCGGCTATTTTTTTCCCGTCTAAAATCTGCATGTTATCGTTTGAATTGTTGCATTTTGCGCATCATCTTATTCATCTGTTCAAACTGCTTCACAAAGCGGTTGATTTCCACAATAGACGTACCCGAACCTTTGGCGATACGGTCTTTGCGAGAGCCGTTGAGCGAGTCGGGGTTCTCCCGTTCAAAAGGTGTCATACTATTGATGATGGCTTCGATGGGTTTGAAAGCATCGTCACTTATCTCGGTGTCTTTCAACGCTTTATCAGCACCAGGAATCATACTAACGAGGTCTTTCATCGAACCCATTTTTTTGATTTGTTGCAGTTGTTTGTAAAAATCGTTGAAGTCGAACTTTTTCTGGGCAATTTTTTTGGAAATACGTCTGGCTTCTTGCTCATCGAACTGCTCCTGTGCTCGTTCTACGAAGCTCACTATATCACCCATTCCCAAGATTCGGTCAGCCATTCGGTCAGGGTGGAAAACGTCCAACGCCTCCATTTTTTCGCCCGTACCAATGAATTTTATGGGTTTATCCACCACCGAACGAATACTCAGAGCGGCACCACCACGCGTATCACCGTCTAATTTGGTTAAGATAACGCCGTCAAAGTTGATGCGGTCGTTAAATTCTTTGGCAGTGTTCACGGCATCTTGTCCCGTCATAGAGTCCACTACGAAGAGGGTCTCGGTGGGGTTGATGGCGTTTTTGATTCGCTCAATCTCGTCCATCATCGTTTCATCCACTGCCAATCGTCCTGCCGTATCAATGATGAGGATGTCGTAGCCGTATGTTTGGGCTTCTTTTTGGGCTTTCTTGGCTTTGGCAATCGGGTCGGTCTCGGTTTCTTCGGCATAAATCTTCACCTGAATCTGCTCGCCCAACACCTTCAATTGCTCAATAGCAGCGGGTCGATAGACGTCGCAAGCCGCAATCATCACTTTTTTGGCTTTTTTGGTTTGGAGATAATTCGCCAACTTGGCTGCAAACGTGGTTTTACCCGAACCTTGCAAACCCGACAACAAGATGACGGCAGGTGAGCCTTTGAGGTTGATGTCCACCGCTTTTTCGCCCATCAGTTTTGCCAACTCGTCGTGGGTGATTTTGACCAACAACTGCCCGGGTTTGACTGCCGTTAAAACCTTTTGTCCAAACGCAATTTCTTTGACGTGGTCAGTAAATTGTTTGGCCGTTTTGTAGTTGACGTCCGCTTCAATGAGTGCCTTACGGATGTCTTTGATGGTTTCCGCCACGTTAATTTCGGTTATTCTGCCCTCTCCTTTGAGTATCTTAAAAGAGGCTTCTAAACGTTGTGATAGATTTTCAAACATACTTTAACTTTTTTTTACAAAGATACAATAAAGATTTTTTTTGTGCTATAAAAAAACTTTTATACTTTTGCAAAGTCTGTTTTGCAAAATATAAACAGATTAAAGTGTGGAATTTATTGTTTTTACTAAATTATAAGCATTATGTTAAGGGAATCTATTAAAATTGCGACTTTGATATTGCTATTTGTATTTTGCAATTTGTCGGTTTATGCTGACATTACGGGGACGGTGATTGAGGAGGCAACCAACGAACCGATAATTGGTGCAAATGTGATAGAGAAGGGGACATCAAATGGTGTTATAACGGATTTTGATGGTAATTTTACGATCAAAGTAGAGGCTGGTACCGTTTTGCAGTTTAGTTTTATGGGTTTTGAAGAACAAGAATTACCAGCTGTTAACGGAATGAAAGTGTTACTCAAAGAGAGTTCAACACAACTGCAAGAAGTGGTAGCAATCGGATACGGCTCGCAAAAGAAAAAGGAGGTTACGGGTTCGGTGGCTTCAGTGAAGGCAGAAGATTTTAATCCAGGTGTTAAATCCAATCCAGTGGGCTTGCTACAAGGGCGTGTGGCTGGTTTGAATATCATCAATAATACGTCTGACCCAACGCAAGGTGGCTACAATATCCAAATTCGTGGCTTCTCTACGTTGGATAAAGGTGCAGGTACGACACCATTATATATTGTGGACGGTGTGCCTGTTTCAAGTATTGATAATATCAATCCAGCGGAAATTGCCTCCATGGACGTGCTGAAAGACGGTTCGGCTGCGGCTATTTACGGAACGCGTGGAACGAATGGTGTGATTTTGATTACCACCAAACGTGGCGAAGGATTTGCCGACCAACCCCGCACCCACATTGAGTACAACGGCTATGTTAGTACGGCGTGGGTCAATAGCAAAACGGGTATGGCATCGCCGTCTGAGTTCATTGATTTGGAGAAAATTTCAAACGGAAAAATTATTCCGACCATCTATCGTAATCCAGACGGCACAACGAACCAAACGGACTGGATGAAGGAACTGACACGCAAAGCCGCTATCACGCACAACCATAGCTTTGCTATCTCGGGCTCGCATAGGACGTTTAATTATCGTGCTTCGGCTGCGTACAAAAATGCGGAAGGTATCGCTAAAAACAACAATCGCGAGGAGATAATGCTCAAGATGGCAGCACAACAAAAAGCCCTTGATGGTTGGTTGGATTTGCAATATGATGCTTCGTATATGCACTATCGCAACGATTATTTCTGCGGTGATTTTAAGATGGCAGCGGCACTCAATCCGACCTATCCAATCTATGATCAAACATCTCCTACGGGTTATTTTGCACCACAAGGCACAGGTTTGAATAATCCGGTTGAGAACATGAACCAAAAAGAAAGTTATCAAACAGGCAACTATTTTCGCGGTTCTGTGAAGGCAACGGTCAATATCAAAGCGGTTGAAGGCTTGAAATGGAGTGGATTTGTGGCAGTTGAAGAAGGCGACAATTACGATTTTTGGGCAAATAAACAAATTTCCACGGACGAAGCTAATTCAGGGCAAGCAGGACGCAAAACGAGTTTGAATTTTGCACAACTATACGAAACAACGCTTGATTATGCTCACACGTGGGGACATCATACGTTGGTAGGTGTGGCTGGATTTTCGTATCAACATTTTCTGTATGACGGCTCGGAAATCTCCAACAAAGGCTTTCCTACAGAGAGTATGAAGTATTACCAAATTGGCAATGGCGATGCAACAAAAACGTATTTAAATGTGTCATCGTATCGCAATTCAAATACGCTGGCAGCGGGTTTCCTCCGTTTGAACTATAACTACAAAGAAAAATACTTATTGTCGGCTTCGATTCGTGCAGAAGGTTCCAGTCGTTTCGGCGAAAACAACAAATGGGGCTATTTTCCGGCAGTCAGTTTAGGTTGGCGTATCAAAGGAGAGAGTTTTATGGCTGACCAAACATGGTGTAATGAGTTGAAGCTTCGTTTAGGATTTGGTGTTACGGGTAACGATTTAGGTTCGGATTTGCAATCGGTGGCTATGCTCAGCAATGGTGGTACGTTCTGGTACAACGGAAAATATGTTTACACCTATGCCGTGAGCCGCAATGTCAATCCAGATTTGCGTTGGGAGCGTAAGTTTGAGTACAATTTAGGCGTCGATTATGGCTTCTTGGATAATCGTTTGTATGGTAGTTTGGACGCTTATATTCGTAATACGAAGGATTTGCTTTGGGATTATGAAGTGCCTACACCGCCTTATCAATATGCTACTTTGTTAGCCAATGCGGGCGAAATGAAGAGTTACGGTGTGGAATTGGCTATCTCGGGCGTTCCTGTGCAAACCAAAGATTGGACGTGGACAACCACCCCGACTCTTGCGTGGAATCATTGCTATATCTCGAAGTTATCCGACCCGTCCAAAGGTTTCAATTATACGCAAACGACTTCGGGAAGTATCGGTGGCGAAAATGGCTTGATGAATACGAATACGCAGATTTTGATTGAAGGTGAGTCTATCGGCGAGTTTTATGGCTACAAGTACTACGGCAGAACATCTGACGGCAAGTGGATTTATAGCACTCCCACTGGTGGATACAAATCTTCGCCTGCAGAATCGGAACGCCAAACCTTGGGTAATGCACAACCTGCCTTGACATACGGTTGGAACAACGTGGTTAAATGGCGTGATTTGGACGTGACCATTTTCTTCCGTGGCGTTTTGGGTAACAAGATATTAAATGTGACACGTTTGGCGTATGGACCACAAGCAAGTATGTCGAGCAATGTGTTTATGTATGACGTAACCGAAAACAAAGACGGCGTAGTCTATGCCAACAAAACGGACTTTTCGGATTACTATTTGGAAAGCGGTTCGTACATCAAATTGGATAATTTGACGGTGGGGTATACTTTCCGTTTCAAAGAAAATAAATACATCCAATCGTTGCGGCTGTATGCAACAGGGCAAAACTTGTTCACGATTACAAAATACTCGGGACAAGACCCAGAAGTTAACACCACAGACGTGTGGAGTGCAGGTATTGATGCAGTTAGTTTCTATCCACGTACTGCAAGCTTTATGTTTGGGTTAAATATGACTTTGTTCTAAAAAGAAATGAATATGAAAACTATCATAAAAAATAAACTTATGAAAGCAAATAGATGGTTCGTTAGTGTGATGCTACTGGTATTGGTGGCTAATTCATATATGCTAACATCGTGTAGTGATATGTTAGATGAGGAAAATTTTGGCAATCCCACCGTAGAAGCCATGATGGCAAACGAGGATAATGTCATTTTGTTGGTTGGACAAGCCTATGCCGAAGTGAAGTGGATACACGACCACTGGGGCTACTGGGGCGTGTCGTCTTTGACCGCAGACGAGTGTGTTTGTCCGGTTCGTATGCCAAGTGAACACTGGGCAGATGGTGGCTATTGGAAACGCTTGAACGACCACTCGTGGAACTCCTTTGCGGATGCCTTCAAAAATATATGGAATTCTACCATTGCGGGAGCCGTGTTGTGTAACAAATTGATACAAACCTTGAAAGATTACGAGTCCAGTATGGATCCGCAAGTGTTTACACAATATGTTGGCGAATTGGAAGTGATGCGGAGTTATTATTACTATCTGCTCTTTGATTGCTTCGGTCGTATCCCGTATTTGGAAGTGTACGAAGACGTAACCGAACCTTTGATGGAGCCACAAGTTGTTTGGGCTCACTTGGTGGCTGTCTTGGAGCGCAATGCACCGAATTTGCCGATTGTAAATGATGCGAATCGGGCTGCAAATTATGGTCGTGTTACACAAGGTATGGCGTATGCGTTGTTAGCTCGCTTGTATCTGAATGCTGAATCGTATGGTTGCACACCCGATAACATAAAACAACCCTTGTTGGATAGCAAAAGTACAGTTACTATTTCTTCCACAACCGATTTTTACACCAACTGTGCTCGTTGCTGTGAGAACGTTATTCAATCGGGTGCCTATTCGATTTCGAAAAACTTCTTTGATAATTTCCTCATCAACAATGAAAATAGTAAGGAAAATATCTTTGTGATTGTAGAAAACGGAAAAACTTCGTTCGATTCACGTTCAAGCGGTTCGATGTCCAATAAACTCCGTATTATACACTTGACCTTGCATTATTGCCATCAAACGACCTACAATATGATAGAAAAGCCGTGGAATGGTTTCTGTGCACGTCCGTCATTTATGGCTTTATACAATGCAAAAGATGTGCGTGGCGATGGTTCGGGTTACGATAGTGAGACTTTGGGCACCACGAATCCAAAGCGGTTTGGTTGGTTTGTTGGACCTGTAAAAGATGCCAAGGGAAAGCAACTCCAAGACGAAAATCACGAAGACGCTATCATCACGAAGAATGTGGTATCGCTGGACGAGGCAACATGGAACGACGGAGCACGCCTCTGGAAGTATGAAGTGGACAAAGACAAAACCTATGAGTGGGCAGAAAATGACTTTGTGCTTTTCCGTTATGCGGATGTGCTTTGGATGAACGAGGAAGCTATTTTACGCGGTGGAACAGGTACTTCCCATTACAGCGACCCCGATTTTGTTACGCTCCGCAAACGTGCTTTTGACTACGAAACCGACTCCGAAGGAGCTTACACAGCGGCTTATCCAAACGTGCTTACTTTGGACGGCATTTTGGACGAAAGAGGACGTGAGTTCGCATGGGAGTGTATACGTAGGCGTGATTTGATTCGGTTTGGAAAATTTGAAACCGTAGAATATGTTAGTGCGACCCAACCATATAGGCGTTGGTTCCCCATTCCGTTCTCGGTTATTGAAAAAGCCAAAAGAGATGAAAATGATAATCCAATTTGGACCCAAAATGAAGGATATTAAAAAACATAAAATATTAACTTAATCTTAAATGAGTATGAAAAAATTTTATTATTTGTTACTTTGTGCTTTTGCACTTGTGGCTGTTACGTTTACATCGTGTAAAGATGATGACAGCAAAAATCTTGATAACATCACCGAAGACGGTTTTTATGTTGTAGGTGAAGCGTGTCCATTCAAAGCTATTAGCGAAAATGGAGCTAATACTGCTCAAATGGCAGTGGGACGTAATGAGGCCGCAGATAAGGCAAAACGCGATGGTATGTATGAAAAATACATCTACCTCGAAGCAAATAAAGATTTTGCGTTGGTTTTGAAAGAAGGTGCTGCTGAAACAACCTACGGTGCTGATGCAGAAGGACTGAAAGCAGTTGAATTAGACGGTACGGGGGATCAACCCAAAGAAACGGTTTATAAAGGGAAGTTGGCTGAAAATGGCGTTTTGAAAGTTCCAACAGAAGGATTTTATCACATTGTATTGGATTTGAATCTTACGGGTGATTTAGACCTTGCAGGTGGTGCTCAAATCGTTATTTTGCCTGTAAAATGGGGCGTTTCTGGCGGAATGAATAGCTGGAGTTTAACCGAAGGTACGTTAACAAAAATTTCCAATACCGAATTTAAAGTAGAATGGAAAGACCAAACTCTCGCTGCAGGTGCTGAGTTTAAATTCAAAAATCAAGGCTGGAAGATTCAACTTGATGATGCAGGAAAAGTAAAAGCCGACTTAAGTTTAGGAGAAAAATGCGAAGCAGGTGGTGCTAACATATCTGTTGTAGAAGGAGGATATTACGACATTACGCTTAACTTTAAGATGGCAGCAGGCGATATTGCTAAAAGTTACACCTATACAGCAACATGGACGAAAGAAGTAGTTAATAATGTTTATTTGTGTGGCGAAGAATTTGGCAATAATGATTGGGCAAACGCGGGTGTTGCAGAAGCAATTCAAGTAAATAGCCACGCAGGTGTGTTCTGGATTGCACGCTATATGACAGCAAATAAAGCTTTCAAATTTGCTAAAACCAAAGCAGACGCTGATGTGTTCTCAGATTATAAAATTACAGGTTATACTGCTGCTGGAGTTGCAGAAAATGGTTTATATACGTTCGTTATCAATACGGGCGAAAAGACCATTACGGCAACCAAAACGAAAGTGTTTGGTAAAGGAGACGCATTCGGCGGTTGGGTAGATAAAGACGAAAAGCCAATAGACCCTGTTCCTTTTACAATAAATGCTGATGGTACGGCAACTGCTCTTACAGAAACTGCTGGTAATCTCCGTATGTATGTTGAGGTTGAAGGTGCTGATTGGTGGCAATCTGAATTCAATATCTACGACGGTAAGATTGTTTATCGTGGTGCTGGTGGCGACCAAGATGCTGTTGCTGTTACAGAAGGGTCAACCATTACCCTTAACTTCAATGCAGGTATAGGTACGATACAAGAGCAAGATTAACTAAATACGGTTTGTTTTTAGTTTTTTGATGCAGAGGTCCTTGTGGCCTCTGTTTTTTTTGTGGGATATTTTCGGTGGTTTATGTCAATAACTTTTTTCATATTTAAAAATCAGTTTTTTTTATTTCTTAAAAAATTATAACTTCGCAAGGTTTTGATGTTTGTGGGCTCAAATGGTCTGCAACAAAAAGTGGAATAATTAAATTGTTAAAAATAATATGCAAAACAAAGGTTTAATCAGGTTATTGGCTCTATTGTTAGGGTTAGTGTGTGCTTTTTATTTGTCGTTTTCTTTCGTAACCAGTCGTTACGACCAAAAAGCAGTCGAGTATGCACAAGGCGATAGCCAAAGAGAATTATTTTATTTAGATTCACTCGCAAGTCAAAAAGTGTGGTTTGGATACACGTTGAAAGAGTGCCGTGAAAAAGAAATTAACTTAGGTTTGGACCTCAAAGGTGGTATGAATATCACCATGGAGGTGAGTGTACCCGACTTGGTAGACGCTCTGTCGGGGCATAACCAGTCCGAAATCTACCAGCAAGCGATGGCTGCGGCTCGCGAAAAACAAAGAGGTACAAGTGCCGACTTTGTGGATTTATTTTTCCAAAGTTTTCGAGAAATAGACCCCAATGCAAGTTTCGCAAGCGTGTTTTCAACCTTCGAATTAAAAGATAAAATCACCCTCAATACCTCCAACGATGAGGTGGTCAAAGTGGTAAAAGAAGAAGTGGACGGAGCCATCAATAACTCCTTCAACGTGCTTCGTACACGTATTGACCGTTTTGGCGTGGTGCAACCGAATATCCAAAAACTCAGCCAAACAGGGCGTATTTTGATTGAATTACCGGGTATCAAAGAGCCCGAACGTGTGCGGAAATTGTTGCAAGGAACAGCAAACTTGGAGTTCTGGGAGACCTACGAGTTGAGCGAATTATTCTCGGCTCTCTCGCAAATCAATGCCGAATATGCTCGCTTGCAAACCCCCGAAACAGAGGACACAACGGCTACGGTAGCCAAAGAAAAAGAAGAAAAGCCACAAGTTGCTGTGGACGATATTGAAAAGTTGCTCGCAGACGCTGAAACGGAAGTGGATAGTACCGAACAAGAGGTGGATAAAAGCGTTGATGTTGAAAAATACAAACGCGAAAATCCGCTTTTCTACCGACTGAATCCTTCGGTTTCGCAAACGGGACAAATCGCTCGCGGTCCAGTGGTAGGTATGGCGTTGTACACCGATACGGCAAAAATCAACGAGATGTTGTCGTCGGCGTTTGCAAAATCCGTTTTGCCACGTGATTTGAAGCTCTTCTGGACGGTGAAAGCCATCAACGAAGCGGGTACGGTTTATCAACTCGTTGCCCTCAAATCGCAACAAGGCAAAGCAAGTCTGGAAGGCGATGTGATTACGGATGCTCGTGCTGACTTCTCGCAGTTTAGTGCTTACGCCAACGTAAGTATGACGATGAATGCCGAAGGTTCGAAAGCATGGCAACGTATCACTAAAGCCAACATCGGCAAGAGTATCGCCATCGTGTTGGACGGCTATGTGTATAGTTTCCCGACCGTGCAAAATGAAATTGCAGGTGGTAATAGCCAAATCACGGGTAACTTTACGGTTGACGAGGCGAAGGACTTGGCGAACACCCTCAAGACGGGTAAGATGCCAGCACCTGCACGGATTATTCAAGAAGACGTTGTCGGACCTTCGTTGGGACAAGAGGCTATCACAGCAGGTTTGTGGAGTTTTGTGTTGGGCTTCATCTTGATCTTGCTCTATATGCTCGTTTATTATGGACTTATTCCGGGACTTATTGCCGACTTCGCTTTGTTGTGCAACGTGTTCTTGTTGGTGGGAACGTTGGCTTCCTTCTCGGCTGTGTTGACCTTGCCGGGTATCGCGGGTATCGTGCTGACGATGGGTATGGCAGTGGACGCAAACGTGCTTATCTACGAGCGTATTCGTGAGGAGATGAAGACGGGCAAGAACATGCGGAAAGCCATTGAAGACGGTTACAAAGGTGCCATTTCAGCTATTGTGGATGCAAACGTAACTTCGTTGCTCACGGGTATTATTTTGGCAGTGTTTGGAACGGGTCCTATCAAAGGTTTTGCGGTAACGTATATCATTGGTATCGTTTCGTCGTTCTTGACGGCAGTGTTTATCACGCGTTTGGTGTTGGATTCGTACGCCAGCAAAGCCTCTGCAAAAGAGTTGCCATTTACGACTGCCCTCACGAAGGACTTCTTGCAAAGCACCAAATTGAACTTTATCGGTGCTAAGAAATATGCGTATGTGTTGTCGGGTGCGTTGGTGATTTTGGGTATCATTGGTATCAATCCACGCATTATGGGCAAATTGAATTTAGGTATTGATTTTTCGGGTGGACGCAACTATATAGTACGTTTTGACCAAGATGTAAAGACAGACGAGATTCAAAGCAGTTTGAATAAGGTGTTTATGGAAAACGTAAGCGAAGATGCTACTTTCTCGTTGAATGTTATCACGATCGGTCAAGCCAACCAAGTGCGTATCTCCACGAACTACAAGATAAATGATGACAGCGACCAACTCGAAGATGAAATCGAAGGTCTTTTGTTTGCAGGCTGTAAGTCGTTCTATAACGAGGAGGTTAGTTTTGATGCCTTCAAGTCCACGCAAACCAATCCGAACGTGGGTATAATGCAGTCGCAAAAAGTGGGTCCAGCGGTGGCAGAAGATATTACGACGGCAGCTGTTTGGGCGGTTATCTTCGCTTTGATTGTGATTTTCTTGTATATCTTGCTTCGTTTCCGCAACTTTGCCTTCTCAGTGGGTGCTTTGACGGGTTTGGCACACGATACGGTCATCATCTTGGGTCTGTATGCAACTTTATGGAAGCTGATGCCATTCTCTATGGAGATTGACCAGTCGTTTATTGCGGCTATTTTGACCGTTATTGGTTACTCAATCAACAATACGGTGGTTATTTTTGACCGTGTGAGGGAGTACAATACGCTGTATGCAAAACGGTCGCCGTTCGAAAATATCAATAGTGCCTTGAATAGTACGATGAGTCGTACCTTCTCGACCTCCATGTCTACGTTGGTGGTTTTGTTGGCGATCTTCTTCTTCGGTGGCGAGACGATTCGTGGATTCGTGTTTGCGTTGCTGATGGGTGTGGTGATTGGTACCTATTCTTCGTGGTTCATTGCAACACCGATTGCGTTTGATATTCAACAAAAACGGTTACAAAAGAAAGCAAAATAAACGTGCGAGTACATTTTATTTCCATAGGTGGTGCGGCAATGCATAACTTGGCATTGGCTTTGGCACAAAAGAAGGATTATGTCATCACAGGTAGTGACGATGAGATTTTTGACCCCGCTAAGACGCATTTGGAGCAAGCGGGGTTGATGCCTGACAAAATAGGCTGGGATGCGGAACGAATTACGCCCGACATTGATGCAATCATTTTGGGGATGCATGCCCGTGAGGATAACCCCGAGTTGTTGAAAGCCAAAGAGTTAGGGCTAAAAATCTACTCCTTCCCCGAGTACCTCTACGAGCAAACGAAAGATAAAATTCGTATTGTGGTCGGTGGGTCGCACGGCAAGACGACTACGACTTCGCTGATTTTGTATGCCCTCAAAAAGTTGGGCATTGAAACTGATTATATGGTTGGTGGGCAAATCGAGGGGTTTGAACGAATGGTATCCTTGAGTGATACGGCTAAATATGCGGTTTTTGAGGGAGACGAGTACCTCACTTCGACCTTAGACCGTCGCTCAAAATTTTTGTGGTACCATCCGCATATCGCTCTGCTGACGGGCATTGCGTGGGACCATATCAATGTGTTCCCCGTTTATGAGGGTTACTTGGATACCTTCCAGCAGTTCGTCAATACGATTGAGCCGAATGGCAAGTTGGTGTACTATCAAGGCGACGAGACCTTGCAAACCATCGTTTCAAAAGCCCGCAAAGATATAACCGTTTTGCCTTACACGCGTTATGATGGCAAGGAACCGATGCAGTTATTCGGTTCGCATAATATGCAGAATTTAGCGGGAGCTTGTTTGGTGTGCCAGCAGATTGGCATCAAAGCGGACGATTTCTTCAAAGCCGTGAGTGATTTTACGGGTGTGGATAATCGTTTGACCAAGATTGCAGAATGTGGCGACAATGTTGCTTACCAAGATTTTGCCCATTCGCCCAGCAAGTTAGAAGCCACTGTGAGAGCCGTCAAAGAGCGTTATCCCGATAAACATATCGTGGCGTGTATGGAATTGCATACTTTTTCGTCGTTGAATGTGAAGTTTTTACCACATTATAAAAACACGATGAAAGATGCCGATAAAGCCTTTGTTTACTATAATCCACATGTGGTAGAACATAAACGACTCACGATGTTTTCAACCAACGAAGTCAAAGAGGCGTTTGCAACCAACAATGTGGAAGTTTTTACCGATAGCCACCTCTTGCAAGAGCGTTTGCGACAGATAGATTACCACAATACCGTCCTGCTGATGATGACTTCTGGGACGTTTGATGGTATGGATTTGCCTGTGTTTATGAAAGATTGTATTGAGGGCAGAAAATAGTATGGCAGACGAATTAGTTTTTTCACAAAATACATACACCGAAGATAATATCGTTCATTTGGACGATAGAGAGCATATCCGTCGCCGTCCAGGTATGTATATCGGTAAGTTGGGAGACGGCTCGCATGCAGACGATGGCATCTATGTGTTGATTAAGGAAACCATCGACAACAGTATTGACGAGTTCCGCATGGGCGAAGGCAAAGAAATTGACATCACGATTGAAGAAGGCGTGGTTACCGTGCGAGATTTTGGGCGAGGAATTCCGCTGGGGAAGATAGTGGAAGCCGTTTCGATTCTCAACACGGGCGGAAAATACGACACGAAGGCGTTCAAGAAATCGGTGGGTTTGAATGGTGTGGGAACAAAGGCTGTTAATGCTCTGTCCGAGCGATTTGTCGTGCAGTCCTTCCGTGATGGCAAGACACGCCGCGTGGAGTTCCAAAAAGGGCATTTGGTGAGCGATACCGACATTATTGACAACACCGAGAATGCACCGCGTGGCACGTGGATACAGTTTCAGCCCGATGCCTCCAAAGGGTTGTTCGAAAACTACCAGTTCCGAGACGAGTATGTGGAGAGTTTGCTGAAAAACTATGCTTACCTCAATACGGGTTTGACGCTCAGTTACAACGGCAACAAGTACAACAGCCAAAACGGTTTGTTGGATTTGCTGACCGACACGATGACTGTGGAACCTATTTATCCCATCATCCACTTAAAAGGCGAGGATATTGAGATTGCCCTGACGCATACCAATCAAAATAATGACGAGTATTTCTCGTTCGTCAATGGGCAACACACCATCCAAGGTGGCACGCACCAAATCGCTTATCGTGAAGCGGTTGGACGCACCATCAAGGAGTTTTTCAACAAAAATCAAGAGTTGGCAGATATTCGCAACGGTATCGTGGGAGCGATTGCCATCAACGTGGAAGAGCCCGTCTTTGAGAGCCAAACCAAAGTCAAACTCGGCTCAAAAGATATGTCGCCAACGGGTGGATTGAGTATCAACAAGTTTGTCAATGACTTCGTGAAACTCAATTTGGATAACTATTTGCACAAGAATCCTGAAACGGTGGAGGTGATGTTGCAAAAAATCCAAGATTCCGAAAAAGAACGTAAAGCCATTGCGGGCGTAACGAAGTTGGCACGCGAAAAAGCCAAAAAGAACCAACTCAACAACCCCAAATTGCGGGATTGTCAGGTGCATTACAACGACACGAAACCCACCAAAAGTAGCAAAGACGCCAATGATGACTTGCGTGACCAAAGTAGTATTTTTATTACGGAGGGTTTGAGTGCTTCGGGCAGCATTACCAAGAGTCGCGATGTGCGGACGCAAGCCGTGTTTTCGTTGCGTGGAAAGCCTCTGAATAGTTACGGAATGGACAAATCGGTGCTGTACCAAAATGATGAGTTTAACTGTCTGATGTCGGCTTTGAACATCGAGGACGGCTTGGACGAGTTGCGGTACAACAAAATCATTATTGCGACCGATGCGGACGTGGACGGAATGCATATTCGGTTGCTGATGCTCACGTTTTTCTTGCAGTTCTTCCCCGATTTGGTTAAAAAAGGGCATGTTTATATCTTGCAAACGCCACTTTTCCGCGTGAAAAATAAAACCGAAATTCGCTATTGTTACTCCGAAGAAGAGCGTTTAGATGCACTTAATACGATAAAAAATCCCGAAATAACGCGTTTCAAAGGCTTGGGAGAGATTTCGCCAGACGAGTTCAAAGGGTTTATCAACGAAAATATCCGCCTGGACAAGGTTACGCTCCGAAAAGAAGACGCGGTGGGCGATTTGTTGAACTTTTATATGGGCAAAAATACTGCCGAAAGACAAACTTTTATCATTGATAACCTCGTGGTGGAAGAAGATGCCGTAGAGTTTGAATAGTATGTGGTGGCCACTCATCATATTTTGTGTCTTGGTTGTGCTGACGTTGGTTTTGACCGAAATCAACGAGCGGAAGAAAAAAAACAGCACAACAGAAGTTGTTGCATCTCCCAAAGAACCTGTGGCAGACGGTGAATGTTGTGGGACGCACCTTTTTTGCGAAAAATTAGAAACGCTTCGGGATGGTGCCAAAATTGAATACTACGATGACGAAGAGTTGGACGGCTTACAAGGCATTCCTCCCACGCAATACACGCCCCAACAACACCAACTTTTCCGCGAAGTTTATGAAACGTTGCAGCCAAACGACATCCGCGGTTGGGTACGCAGTTTGCAATTACGAAACGTGGAATTGCCACAAGATATTCGCGAAGAAATCGTGTTAATCATATCCGAAATGAACTATGGATGATGAGAGAATACTCAAAAAATACTATACGTATCTGAAACTTGAAAAAAGCCTCTCGGATAACTCGGTTGCGGCTTATATGCAAGATTTGGATAAGTTGATTCTTTTTTGTCAGCAACGCAACCAGAGTATTATCCAAGCCACGTTTGACGACCTGCAAGAGTTTGTATTTCAACAATTTAAATCTACTTCCAAGACCCGTACTCAAGCCCGCATTTTGTCGGGGATACGCTCCTTTTATCGTTTTTTGGTTTACCACGATTATATCGAACAAAATCCCTCCGAATTATTGGAAATGCCTACTAAAGAGAAGCATCTTCCGCAAGTGCTGTCGGTGGAGGAGATTGACCGTCTGATTGCGTCCATTGACCTTTCGGCGAACGAGGGGCATCGTAATCGAGCGATTATTGAAATGCTCTACGGGAGCGGGTTGCGTGTGTCGGAGTTGGTGAACCTCAAACTCTCCAAAATCTACTTCAAAGAACAGTATATGCTCATTGAGGGCAAGGGTAGCAAGCAACGCCTCGTGCCTATTTCGCCCGAAGCGGACAAGTGGTTCCATTTTTGGTTGGAGGATCGTTCCCACTGGGACATAAAGCCCGAATGCGTGGATATAGCCTTTGTTAATCGGTACGGACGGCAACTCACGCGGGCAATGATATTCACGCTCATTCGTTCGTTGGCAGAAAAGGCGGGCATCACCAAAACTATCTCGCCACACACCCTACGGCATTCGTTTGCCACCCATCTGTTGCAAAATGGTGCAGACTTGCGTATCATCCAGCAGCTGTTGGGGCACGAAAGCATCACGACGACCGAGATTTACACGCACGTGGATATTCAAAATCTGCGAAACGCAATCCTTCAATTTCATCCAGCCAACAAAAACGAATGAAAATCAAAAAGATATATCTATTTTTTGGTTGCATTTTTTCGTTGTGGCTACACGCTGAGCCGACCACGATTATCGGACAAATCACCGATGAACAAACGGGCGAGGGCTTGGAAAACGTAAACATCGTCTTTCAAGGAACGCATATTGGCACCACTTCCGACAAAGATGGCATGTATTTTTTGCAGGTGGATTTGCACAAAAAGATGCCGCTCGTCTTCACAACCATCGGCTACAAGAAGCACAAAGTAGAGATTGAACCAGCCCAATCGGTTGCGGTGGATGTGCAGATGCAGGAAAAGTCGAGCGAGTTACGGGAGGTGTTTATTTCGCCCGGGAAAAATCCTGCGGTGCCCATCATTGAGCAAGTCAAAAAGCATAAATTACAAAACGACAAACCCGTTGACCAAGTGCAAATTAACGAGGAAATTTCGGCAAGCAATCTCCATAAACGGCATTTAAGTCGGCTATTAACACAAAACGCTATCAATCAGGCAGATACGAATATTATTTTGCCTTTGTATGCCTCGCAAGGAACGTTCCGCTTGCAAAAAAATCGCTATATCTTAGACCATTACGACTACCAAAATCACCTCCTTTTGACGGCTTCGCAGTACGATATTTTGTTGGAACGGATGCAATCGCAAATCAATTTTTACGACAACCATATTCATCTGTTGCAGCACACGTTTTTGTCTCCTTTGGCGACCAATAGCCACGCTTTTTACCGCTATTTTTTGATGGATAGTATCGTCAGCGAGCAGGGGAAGGAGTATTGGATACGTTTTAAGCCGAAAAATCCCTATAATGCTACGTTTAGTGGCGATATGTACATCGATTCGAGCACCTACGCAATCAGCAAAATTCAGGCACACATTCCCAACGAAAGCAATATCAATTATTTGACCAACGGAACGATTGAACAAACCTACCAAAATGGCTGTTTGCAGACGCAACAATTCCGTATTTTGTTGGATTTTTTGGTGCAAAAAGATTCGACCCATTTTCTGCCTACGGTTTTGGTCACGTCCAACCTGCAGACGCTCTCTGCTGTAAACGATTTTACGCCCATCGCTCAGCCAGAAACAACGATGATGGATTCGCTTGAGCAGACCCCACTGTTCAAGGTCGCTCATTTCATGGCTTACACAATGCAAACGGGGTATATGCCGTGGGTTAAATACGCTGAAATAGGCAAGACCTACCGTCTTTTGCAACTCAACAAGTTTGAGGGGGTGAGTATCGGGTTACCCGTCAGGACGACCGAGGCTTTTTCGAAAAGCTGGTGCCTCAATGCCTACGTGCGGTATGGCTTTGGCGACGATGCGTGGAAGGGTGGGGGACTGGTGCAGTACAAGTTACCTTTGCAGCGGCGACATGTGCTCAATGTGCAGTATACAGACGATTATACGATGAGTGATGTGAGTGATTTTGACGAGTACCGCAACGAAAATGCCATCAACAAAAAGCAAAAATCTTCGTCCTACGTGCGACAGTATGTAACCTATAGCGATAGTGCCCTGCACAGCGTCAATGCACGGCGTTCGGAGGTGCGGTTCTTTGCCGAAAACGATTGGACGGACAACGTGCAGACCAAAATCATCGTGCGGCATGGCAAACAAGGCTATGGACCGCCTACCACAAACTACTTTTCGCAACCCACTTTCACCTATACTTCGCTGCAGACCTTCGTGCGTTGGGGCTACAAAGAGCGGAAGATTGACAGGCATTTCCAACGCTACTACCTCTACAATGACCACTATCCAACCTGCTATTTTGGGGCAGAGTATGGCACTTTTAGTTGGGAAGACCATGCCGTTTCGTATCCGTTTGCCAAGTTCAATTTCATGGTCAAACAGCGTGTATCGTTGGGTATCATGGGACGGTTGCATTACCTGTTGCAAGGGACGATTTGTGCGGGCAAAAAGGCTCCCGATGCCTTGCGTGCTATGGTGATGTCCAACGGCTCGTGGACTTACTCCTACGACCGATTTAGCCTCATTCATAGTGTGGATTTTGTGGAGGATAGGTTGTTGCAACTGCATCTGCATTGGAACGGACAAGGCGTACTGTTTAACACCATCCCGGGCATTCGATACTTGCGTTTGCGGGAGTTGGCGAGTTGCAAGGTGGCTTACGGGAACGGCGAATTAAAAACGCCATACATCGAAATGAGTGCGGGTATTGGGAATATCTTTCGCGTTTTTGAGTTGCAGTATTTTTGGCGATTAACCCACCGCGAGTTACCAAATACACGCAATATCGGGCTTCGATTCACCATTCGGGTAGAACATTAAAAACAGCGTTTAGATAGCAATTTTGGAAAATTTTTCTGCGATTGTCATTGCCACTTTACAAAACAAAAATAATTGCAAATAAAGTATGAAAATAACAAAAAAAAATATACCTTCGCCACCAAAGCAATCTCATACTATGAAAGAATTACAATTATTAAAATCCGATCCATATTTGCTTCCATACGAATCGGCAATAGAAGGGCGATATAATTATTTTGTTCAACGTGAAAAAGAACTTACAGGTGGCGTTGCTCTAAAAGATTGGGCAAATGGTTTTCTGTACTATGGTTTACATCATCAAGCAAAAGGCTGGGTACTGCGTGAATGGGCTCCCAATGCCACTGCAATCTATCTCATAGGGGATGCAACAAAATGGCAAAAAGACGAAAAATATCGTTTTAAACCCCTTGAAAACGGTGTTTGGGAGTTGCAACTCAAAGAAAAACAACTCGAACACGGTCAACTCTACAAGTTGTGGATGGAATGGCAAGGTGGTGCCGCAGAACGTATCCCATCGTACGCAACACGCGTTGTGCAAGACGATAATACCAAGATTTTTTCGGCACAAGTGTGGAACCCCGAACCGTACAAATGGAAACACAAAACGGCTAAACTGAACTTCAAAAAACAGAGTGCTTTCATCTACGAATGCCACATCGGAATGAGTGGCGAGGACGAAAAAGTAACCTCTTACAACGAATTTCGCGAAAATGTGCTGCCACGTGTAGCCAGTTTAGGGTATAATTGTTTGCAAATCATGGCGATACAAGAGCACCCGTATTACGGCTCGTTCGGCTACCATGTGAGCAATTTTTTCGCCGCTTCCTCTCGTTTTGGAACGCCCGAAGAACTCAAACAACTCATTGACGAGGCTCACGGACTGGGCATCGCGGTCATCATGGATATTGTACATTCTCACGCTGTAAAAAATGAGTTGGACGGCTTGGCGATGTTTGATGGAACGCCTTATCAGTACTTCCATACGGGTGGCAAACGCGAGCATCCGAGTTGGGATAGCTTGTGTTTCAACTACCAGAAGCCCGAGGTGTTGCATTTCCTCTTGTCGAACTGCAAGTTCTGGCTTACGGAATATGGTTTTGACGGCTTCCGCTTTGACGGCGTAACCTCGATGATGTACTTGAGCCACGGCTTGAACGAAAATTTTGTCAACTACGATTGCTATTTCAACGCCAACGAGGACGGGGACGCTATCTGCTACCTCACCCTCGCTAATAAACTCATCCATCAAGTCAACCCGAACGCTATCACGATTGCCGAAGATATGTCGGGAATGCCGGGCTTGGCGTACCCCATCAACGGAGGTGGCATGGGCTTCAATTATCGGTTGGCTATGGGTATCCCCGACTTCTGGATTAAGTACCTCAAAGAAGTGCGAGACGAGGATTGGAACGTGGAGCATGTCTATTACGAACTGACCAACAGACGGCAGGACGAACAGACTATTTCCTACGCTGAGAGCCACGACCAAGCCTTAGTGGGCGACAAGACGATTATTTTCCGTCTTATTGATGCCGACATGTATTGGTTTATGGCGAAAGATAGGAGCAATTTTATGGTGGATAGAGGCATTGCGATGCACAAAATGATTCGCCTCATCACGGCTTCTACAATCAATGGCGGTTACCTCAACTTCATGGGTAACGAGTTTGGACATCCCGAATGGATTGATTTCCCACGCGAAGGCAACGGCTGGAGTTATAAGTACGCAAAACGGCAGTGGCACTTGGTGGATGACGGTTTGTTGCGGTACGGACAACTGAACGAATTTGATAAAGCGATGGTGCATCTGTTGCGGTCGGAGTTGCCGATGATAGATGATGAAAACGGGCTTCATTTGCCGTATATCTATAAGTTGTGTGCCAACCATGGCGACCAAGTGTTGGCGTATCGGCGAGGCGATTTGCTCTTTGTTTTCAACTGGAACGGCAACCAATCCTTCGTGGATTACGGCATCATGGTGGATAAAGGCAAGTATCAAATCATTTTGGATAGCGATGCTCCCGAGTTCGGTGGCTTTGGACGCAACGACGACAGTATTATCCATCAAACGATTCCCGTGCAGTCCGAATTACTCAACAAAGGCGATAATCGCGAATGGTTACGGCTCTATTTGCCGGCTCGCAGTGCAATGGTTTTGAAAAAAATAAAGTAATTATGAAACGATATACTTTACTCTTTTTGTTAGGAATGTTCTTATCGGTGGCAGTTATACAAGCCAAAGAACAGTTAGAATTTCTCTATGATCCTAACCCTGTTGATAGAGACTATGACGGTACTACAGTAGTGACAACCAATCCTGCTTTAGAATTCATAAAACTCAGTGGAGTAGAGTCTGGAGACGATGTACATTTGTCCATTACAGCAAATGTAGAAAACCCGAACGTTGGGGAAAATAAACCAGTGAAGTATACCTGTACAATCAGCGGGAAAGACGCAGATAAATACCTTGCTCCAAAACCACCAACCGACCACACCATTAATATCACCAAGAAAGAAACAACCTTCAAATCAGCACTTTTCGACAACAATAAAGAATATGATGGCACTAAAAATGTCAACATTAAGGAGGAAGCAAGCCTCTCTGGCATTATTGAGGGAGAAGATGTGCGACTACAAACCACAATTAAGTATGATGACAAAATGGCAGGTCTAAGGACAATAACGGCAACATATGAAATCATAGGAGAGTGGAATAATTACGAGATTAACATTCCCGAAGAACCCATTCGGGTGGCGGGTGAAATCACCAAAAGATCCGTTAAGGTGAACGATGGAGGTTTTAATTTTAAGAAATTTTATGACGGTACTACTTCGGTGATAATGTTGGCAGCAACGACTCTACAAGATGGAGATATTATTGAAGGAGACGATATACATGTTGAAGTAGATGCGTATTATGCAGATGCCAATGTGGGTGCAAATATACCAGTTTATGTAAAATTTACAATCACGGGGGATGATATAGATAATTATCAATTAAGTGAAAGCACAAACTCGTATAATGGTATAATTTGCGAACGCATTACAGGCAACGCTCACCCCGACAAAGATTCGTATTGTCAAGAAGATGTGGTAACCATTATAGCCAACAACCTGAAGGGCGATCCAAAATACTACTACGATAATACAAGAGACCTATGGCTTGATTATGGTGACGGTGTCGCAATGCAGTATGCTATTCCCAATGGTGCCAAGGGAGGAAAGGATAGTACGCTTTTGTTGATCGAAAATTTCTACGGTTTGGTAGATACGTTCAAAGTTGGAATTAACATCGGTTATTTGCGTACCGTAACCAAGATTTTTGAGGATGTGATTAGCGTCATCAATACAGACGGCTCTTTCACAGGCAAAACGATTCAGTGGTATCATGACGGCGTGAAGTTGCCAGGAGCAACCGAGTTGTTTTATTTGGAGCCAGGCGGTAAATTGACGGGTTACTATTACTATCGGCTCAATGAAGGCTTGCCTGACGAAGAGCGGAGTTGTAATTTCTTTGTGGACGAGGATAAAGACCCGTTAGAGCGAGTATCCAAGCGGATTCGTATCTATCCTAACCCCATCGAAAATCAGGTTAATATCGACTTGGAGGCCTTTGAAGAAAACACGAAACACACGGCTCAAATATACGACTTGATGGGCAACAAAGTGATGAGCCTCACCTTGCAACCCAACACGAACACTGTGGACCTCAGTGGCTTAGCCAAAGGCATCTACACGGTGTATATCGAAGGTGTTTTCACCAAATTGATGAAGCGTTGATGGAGATTTTGTTGGCTTCGCATTCGCCACGCCGAAAGGAACTGTTGCAGACCTTGCAAGTGCCGTTTAGTGTGGTGCAGGTGGACTGCGAGGAGGTGGTGCCAGAAGGTATCGCACCGACCCAGACGCCCCAGTATCTTTCGCAACAGAAGGCACAAGCCTACCTCCAAAGCCATACCTTGCAGGCTGACCAGATTCTACTCACGGCCGACACGATTGTGCTCTATGAGAACCAAGTGCTCGGCAAGCCCACCGACGAACAACACGCACGGTGGATGTTGCGACACCTGAGCAACCGTACCCACCAAGTCATCACAGGCGTCACGCTGGCGTATAACCTTGCCGAAGGATTGACAGAAGGCTTAGGAAACCTTGCCGAGAAGTTGCAGGGCCTTTTCGAAAGTAAGGAAGACGATTTAAAAAGCCTTGCCGAGAAGTCGCAGAATCTTGCCGAAGGATTGACAGAAGGCTTAGAAAGCCTTGCCGAGAAGTCGCAGAAGCCTGTCGAAGGTCGGGAAGACGATTTAAAAAACCTTGCCGACAACCCTCAAATCCCTATTGTAAACACCGAAAGCCCCGAAAGCCCAGTCGCGAGGGTAGGGGAAGCCACCCAACCGCATATCCTATCCTTTGCTTGCACCACCCACGTGCATTTCATCGCCCTGACCGATTCGCAAATTGACTACTACATAGACGCTTTTCGACCGATGGATAAAGCGGGAGCCTACGGCATACAAGAATGGATTGGACATATCGGCATCGACCACATCGAAGGCGATTACCTCAACGTGATGGGACTGCCGTTGAGCCTACTGTACAAACACTTATTGCAGATTCCGCTCTTTGCCCGCTACGAACAAACGAAGATGAAGCCGAAAGGCACAATATATAAACCTTGCTAACAACTAAATGATGAAAGCCGAACACAAAGCCTACCTCGCACTGATTGTAGCCATGCTCTGCTGGTCAACTTCGGGTATTGCTATCAAGCAAGCCCTGTTGGTGTTCACACCCCTCACCTTGATTGTCTGTCGATTCATCCTCTCGGTGTCGCTGATGTTCCTCATCGGCAAACTCGCGGGCTTTTTTACCAAACCTTCAACCCTCCCCGAGAGTCTCGCAAACAATCCCGCAGGCTTCGGAGCCAATCCCGATAACATAGGCGAAGCCTACCACACCTCTCCCGAGAGCCTCGCAACTCCCAACCAACCCTTCATATCAACTTCCGCAGGCGAGACGCCTACGTCCCAGCCTTCCCCGACCTCCAATAACCCCGAAGAAGCCTACCAAACCCCTTCCGAGAACTCCGCACAAGCCTCCACCCCCCTCTCTTTCTTCGCCCTCACACCCCTCGCCAAGCACGACATACCCCTCTTCCTCATCGCGGGCTTCCTGCAGCCTTTCCTCTACTACCTCGCCGAGACCTACGCCTACCAACTCCTCTCGTCTCCTACCATCGCCGAAGCCCTCCTGAGCACCAGTCCGCTCCTCTCGCCCATCTTCGCCTTCATCGCCATACGCGAACGTCTCAGTCGCCAGACCCTCATCGGTATCCTCGTCTCCACCTTCGGCATGCTCCTCATCACCCTGCAGTTCACCGACTCCTTCTCGCTCGGCAACCCGTGGGGCATCTTGCTCGCTTTCGTAGCCGTCACCGTGGCAATTTTCTACACCATCTACCTCAAGAAGATTCCCGACCGCTACAACTCCCTCTCCATCGTCTTCTACGTGCAACTATTCGCCCTGCTCTTCTTCCTCATCACGTGGCTCCTACAAGGCGGCATCCACCAAGCCCAAGCCCTCACCCAAGCCGACCCACAAGCCCTCCGCAACGCCTTCGCCATGGCTATCTACCTCGCCGTCTTCTCCTCCATCGTCGCCTTCGTGCTCTTCTGCTACGCCGTACGCATTGTCGGAGTGAATAAAGCCAACGCTTTTAATAATGTCCGACCCGTCTTCACCGCACTCATCATGCTCCTCTTCTTTGGCGAGATGTTGCCCATAACCAAGTGGATAGGCATTCTACTCGTGGTCATCGGACTCTTTTATACCAGCAAACAAAACTGACCGCACCCAACTAAACCAACCTAAAAAAAGATTTGCAAAAAAATTTGGCAAACAAAAAAAATAGTTGTATCTTTGCGTGAAGATTTTGTAAATTATATTAAACTTTATAAATTGGTTATACAATGAAAAAACAATTTTTATTCTTGCTGACTTGCCTCTTTATGAGTCAGTTCGCGTTAGCAGATGGTGCTGTGGATGTGCAATCCGATACCTTAGGTAAATGCGATGAACAGTACTTCTCTGTTATTAAATTGAAAATCAAACGCCCTGAGGCTGTTCCCTTTACCGTTAATGCACAAGGTGGAAAAGTGGAATTCTCTACGGGTAACTTACAGTATCAAGCAAAGACGAATACCTTCCGATTTGCAACACGCCAATGGCAGTTCGTGGGAGATGCTACCGACACCAACTCGTCCTATGACGTACTCTGGGATAGTATCGCACCAAAACAAGTAACCGAAAACGGCGTTACTAAAACAGTCTATGATACCTTCCAGGTTCGCTCGAATAACCTGTATGTAGGTCCTAAGTATAGAGGATGGATTGATGTGTTTGGTTGGGCAACGAGTGGTTACAACCCCAATGCAAGCAATGAACCCGACCGTAATGACCCATACAACACCTGCACCAAACCCTATTCTACATCAAGCAATGAGGTGAATGCAACCTATAATAAATATGGATATGGTCCTTCTATCAACAATGCAGGTTTAACAGATGGTACAACGATTGCTCCGAATATCGATACAGCCGATGCTATTTCGCGTAAATACGACTGGGGTTATTACAACGACATCTACTGCAAATGGGTAGGGTTTGATACCACCAAAGCAGCAGGCAATACGGGTAAAGACTCTATCGTATTCGATTCTACCATGTTCAATGCAAAGATATGGCGTACCTTGACGAGTGCTGAATGGACGTATGTTGTACTCACCCGTAAGGTAGAGAATAAGACGAAGGCTGCGTATGCAAAAATTATCTTGCAAACGGCTGCTGGCACGGAGTTCCCAGGCAACGGTGGTGCTGACCCACTCGGAACAAAGACCTCAATCAGAGGTATGTTGCTCTTCCCAGACGACTTTGAGTTGGCTGTAGCACGCAAAGTAGGCTTCCCTGCTGAAGAAAGAGACTCTATTGATTATGGTGGAACCACAGCACATAAATTATCCTATAAAGCCTTTGAAGCCTTAGAAAAATTAGGCGTTATCTTCTTGCCTTCTGGATACGCGGGTGATGCTGCACGTACTACTGCTGCAGGTGGTGCTAATAGTGTAACGGATCACGGATATTATTGGAGTGCAACTCAAACAGCTGTTGGTACTGCATCTGGTATCGCTTTGGGAAAAGGTGCTGCACCATCTATTCATAATGGTAACAGATACTACCCTCGTTATGTTCGTTTGGTTCGTGATTTGGTATATGAGAATGATCGTTATGCTTCGATCTATCAATAATCGTTTTACATAGTTATAAATTAAAAGTTTTTAAGGTTATCCTCTGCCATGTTGGTGGAGGATAATTTTTTAAATTGAAAATTGAGAATTGAAAAATGAAAGGTATCTTGGGACGCATGTGTCTCTCCTGCAGAAATTTGAAAATTGAAAATTGACGAGGGAAAAGAGGGATGTACAATTCACCGCTTCACCGCTTCACCGCTTCACCGATTCCCCGCTTTTTCACCTTTCACTTTTCATTTTTCACCTTTAAAAGCGTGGCTACTGAGATGAGCGAGGATTTATGGTGGGCTTCCCCAAAAAAAAGAAAATCTTTTGTAAAAAAAATACTATTTTTGCAGAGATGAGATACTCCGAATTAGTTCGTATACTAAAAAAAGTAGGTTGTTATCAAATTGATAAACAAATGTCAGGGCATCCGTTATGGTATAGTCCTATAACTAATAATTATTTTAAGTTGAGTAATCACCTGCATGAAGAAGTGCCCAAAGGAACCTTGGCCGCTATCAAAAAAGATGCAGGAATAAAATAAAAAACTATGAAAAAAATTATTGTGCTCATAGAAAAAGGCAAAGGTGATTTTTATAGTGCCTACATTCCCAATAATCCGTTGCCGTATGGAATAATGGGCGATGGCTATTCGGTGGAGGAAGCGAAAGCCGATTTTGAACAGAGTTATGCGGAAATGAAGGCATTTTATGTCGAACAAAATATGCCGTTTACCGAAGCAGAGTTTGTTTTTCAATATGACATGCCGAGTTTTTTACGTTATTATCGGCAATTTCTCACCTTGGCTGGCATGCAGCAAATAACAGGTGTTAGGCAACAACAGTTAAGCCAATATTTAAATGGTACACGTAATGCATCCGCTCGCACAACGCTGAAAATAACACAATCAATGAAGGATTTTGGCAAAAAATTAGAATCAATTATTTTGCTATAATCAGTACAAAGATATTTTTGCAAAAAATCGTTATGATTACCGATGCATCCTATCAAGGTGGGTATAAGATTTTAGTATCTTTTGACGATAATACGACTCGTTTGACGGATTTTTATGCTTTTCTTTCGCAATCGCAATCACCCCATGTCCGCAAAGATCTTGATTTGGATTTATTCAAGCGTTTTTATTTCAATCAATGGGGCTTATGTTGGGGCGATAACGAATTTGACATCAATCCGATAGATATTCACAATGGTGTTTTTGACGCTGTGCGTTGATTTTTGGGGAGGCAGGTGGGTTTTGTTTGTTGGCTTCGCATTGCTGGGTGGCAAGCCTCTTGCCTTTTTACGGCGTTTCACGCCGTGCTGTGGTTGGGTTGGGTGGTTGGAAAAAGCGAGGCATCCGAGATGCGGGCTGCTTCTGGCGGGCTTCTTCTAAAAAAATAAAAAAGTATGTTTGATATTGTGAGGTATAAAATTTTTGCCATATCTAAAATTTTACTATCTTTGCCAAATTAGTTTAAGGAGGATTATACCATGAAAAATAAAGTTTTATTGATGATTTTAGATGGCTTCGGCATTGGTCCGCATGACCGCTCGAATGCCATTTATTCCACCCCAACACCGCGTTGGGACAAGATTTTGGCAACCTATCCGCACTCGCAACTGCAAGCCAGTGGCGAGAATGTCGGGCTTCCAGACGGTCAGATGGGCAACAGCGAAGTGGGTCACCTCAATATCGGTGCCGGTCGCATCGTGTACCAAGACCTCGTGAAGATCAACAAAGCCTGCCAAGATGGCTCTATCCTGTCGAATGCCGAGGTGCAACATGCCTTCAGTTTGGCACAACAGCCGGGTGTTAACCTGCATCTGATGGGGCTCGTGAGCGACGGCGGCGTGCATTCCAGCTTAGACCACCTGCTCGCCTTGTGTAACGTTGCCGAAAAATACGACCTCAAAGATAAGACGTTTATCCACTGCTTCATGGACGGGCGTGACACCGACCCGAAGAGTGGCATCCATTTCTTGGAGCGTCTGGCAGACCACTGCAACCAACACGTAGGGCAGATAGCGACTATACAAGGGCGTTTTTACGCTATGGACCGCGATAAACGGTGGGAACGCGTCAAAAAAGCGTACGATTGCTTGGTCAAAGGCGAGGGTTATCAAACCGAGAACCTGCTGCAAGCCGTACAGGAGAGCTACGATAAAGGCGTTACGGACGAGTTTATCGAACCCATCGTGTGTACGCACCGTGGGCGACCGATAACGACCATCAAAGAGAATGATGTGGTGATCTTCTTCAATTTCCGTAACGACCGTGCCAAAGAGCTGACGATTGCCCTGACACAAACCGACATGCCCGAGCAAGGGATGCAGACGATACCGAACCTGCATTATTTTTGTATGGTGCCGTATGATAGTGCTTTCAAGGGCTTGCACGTGCTGTTTCCCAAAGAAAACGTTACGCATACGCTCGGCGAGGTAGTGAGCGAAAACGGGCTGAAACAGTTGCGGATTGCCGAGACGGAGAAGTTTGCTCACGTAACCTTCTTTTTCAGCGGTGGTCGCGAGGCACCCTTTGAAAACGAAGACCGTATCTTGATTCCTTCGCCCAAGGTGGCGACCTACGACCTCAAACCCGAGATGTCTATCTACGAGGTTACGGAAGCTCTGACGAAGGCGTTGGATACGCAAAAATATGACAGCATCATTTTGAACTTTGCCAACGGCGATATGGTGGGTCATACGGGCGTGTATGAGGCTATTCAGAAGGCGGTTATGGCGATTGACGAGTGTGTGGGCAACGTGGTGGATTGTGCCAAGAAAAACGGCTACGAGGTTATCATCATCGCTGACCACGGCAATGCTGACCACGCTATCAACGAAGATGGTACTCCCAACACGGCTCATAGCCTGAATCCTGTGCCGTTTGTGTTCATCTCCAACGAGTCGAATGTGCGGTTGAGCAATGGTGTGTTGGCAGACGTGGCACCGTCTATTTTGAAGCGTTTGGGCATCGCACAACCCAAAGAAATGACGGGCAAAAACCTAATTGAAGTAAAATAACATGACCCAACCGATGCCACATAAAGAACATGGGGCTTTTGAACGAATGCTTCGGCGTTTGTTTTCGCCCGTGTTATCATGGCATAAATCGATCTTTTTGCGGGCTTCGGAGGTGTTAGGTTGTGCAAAAAAAACGAAAAAATAATGGATATAAAACAAAAAAAAGGACCCGATTATATTCAAAAAATAGAGTGTTACAAGACGCTTTTTTCATGCGTGTACGGCAAAGAATATGAGCGGGCAAAAATACGAGAAATGCAACTATGAAAAACAGAGTTTTAACCGTTTTTAATATCATTTTAGGCTGGTTGATCGGACTTATCTTGCCGAGTTGTAATACGCAAAAAGTGGCAAAAAAGTCGCAAGTAGAGCCACCACGCGAGATGGTTATGGAGAACAAGGAAGTGATCGTTTTGTATGGTATTCCGCCCGAAGTGTACAAAGAAATGCAAAAGCGAGAGCAACAAGAGGCACAACAAAATGCTCAAGACTCGACGGCTACACAACCTGTGGCAGAGTAGTTTCGGAGCTTTTCGAGTTGCTTTATTGCTGAAAATAACTTTCAAAAAAATCTTCGCAGGACATCGTGTTCTGCAAACTGTTGTCAATGTACTCCAACATACACTGGAGCCCTTGTTCGTATCGTTCCTGCCGTTTTTCGTAAATGTCGCGAGGCAAAACGACGGTCTCCTGCCGTTCGTAGTAGAGCGTGATGAGCGGGTCGTGTTGGCGTGGGATATACTTGATGATATGCCGTTTGGCAAGGTCAATGAGCGTTTGGGTGAGGGTCGGCACATCGCATTGGCTGTCTTTCGCCACATACTCCTCCCGAATGTACTGCGGTTGGGTGAAGATGCCCGCACAGTGCCGCATCAGCGTGTTGAGAACCCGCTCGGTTAGTGGCGTGAACTCGATGGGATACAAATCTTCGCGGTTGACTATAATCTGGACGCGTGGCGAGCTGTTGGGTTCCTCGTTGTAGATGATGTAACGTGCCAAATGAAGCAGTTGCAGGGCGTTATAGGTCTCCAAAACAGGTAGTTTGTAGATTTTGCAAAACTCGAACAGCGGAAAAGAAAAGGTGTGGTTGAGTCCACTGCCGATACCGACTTGGAAATAGTTGCAGACACTCTGATAGACCCGATTAACAAAGGCTTCGGGCGGAAACGAGTGCCTCACGCGTGCCAGCAACTTCTCCCTATCCTTTGGCGAATAGAGTAAGATGGCTTGTGCAGGTTGACCATCGCGTCCTGCCCGTCCAGCCTCTTGGTAGTATGCTTCGATGTTGTCGGGTATGTCGTAATGGATGACGGCTCGCACGTCGGCTTTGTCAATGCCCATCCCGAAGGCGTTGGTGCAGACCATGACTTGGATGCTGTTGGGTTGCGGGAACCGTTTCCAGCGTTCCTGCTTGTCGTTGCGGACATTGGCACGCAGTCCGGCATGGTAGAAATCGGCATTGATACCCTGCTGTTGAAGCCATTCTGCAAGGGCTTGACTATTGTTGCGACTGCGGACATACACAATCACCGACCCGCGTTCTTGTCGGAGGTGTTGCAAAATAAACTGGGATTTGTTGTCAGAATCCACCACAGAATAGTGCAAGTTGGCTCGTCTGATGGAACTTTGGAAGATGTTGGGCGTTGCAAATTGCAGCTTGTCTTGTATGTCGTTGGCAACGTGTCGGGTTGCGGTGGCTGTGAGAGCCAAGATAGGAACGTCAGGGAATAGTTTGCGAATCTGTGCGATGTTCAAATACGAGGGTCGGAAATCGTAGCCCCACTGCGAGATACAGTGTGCTTCGTCCACCGTAATCAAGCCAACGGGTAGGCTCTGGAGTTGCCTTTGGAACTCCTCGCTTTCCAACCGTTCGGGCGACACGTACAAGAAATGGTACAAGTCAGAATAGCGGCAGTTCTTGATGATTCGTTGCTGTTCATCATAACTTTGCCCCGTGTAAATCGCTGCGGCTTGAATATCCTTTTGGCGTAAATTATGCACTTGGTCTTTCATCAAGGCAATCAGCGGTGTAACGACTAAACAGAGGCGTTTGGCAGGGTTTTGTTGTGCCAAAACGAGGGTAGGTACTTGAAAACAGACGGTTTTTCCGCCTCCTGTGGGTAAAATCGCTAAGGTGTCTTTTCCGTCTAAAATTGATTGGATAATTTCTTGCTGTTGTGGGCGGAAAGAAGTGTGCTGGAAGTAGGTTTGTAGAACCTCAATGGGGGTCATTGTGCTATGTCTTTCAGGGCTTTTTGTAGGCGTGCAAGGGTTTGTTCTTTGCCCAACAGTGCCGTTATTTCCCATATATGCGGTCCGCGAGCACTGCCAACCAACGCAATGCGGAACGAGTTCATCACTTGCCCCATCGGGTAGCTTTTTTGAGCAATCCAATCCATGACGGTTTGGTTCAAAACTTCGCTCTCCCACGTGCTTTGTTGCAAAATTTCCAACAATTCAACCATCATCTGGTGGCTGCCTTCTTTCCAATGCTTTTTCAGGCTCTTGGCATCGTAATCAGTGGGCGGAACGAAGAAGAAATCGGTTTGCTCCCACAAATCAGCCACAAACGTACAGCGACTCTTGGTCAAGGCGATGGCTTGCAGGATTTGCTCTTTGGTCAACGAGATATTGTCCACCTTCGTCTCAAGTATCGGACGGAACAGTTGGTACAACTCTTCATCGCTTTTTTCATTCAGATAATGGTGATTAAACCAGCGAATCTTTTCGTAATCAAACTTGGCTCCCGACTTGCTCACACGCTCCAACGAAAAGGCTTGAATCAACTCTTCTTTGGAAAAAATCTCCTGCTCATCGCTCGGATGCCACCCCAAAAGGGCTAAAAAGTTGATGATAGCCTCGGGGAAATAACCTTGTTCGCGGTAGCCCGAAGAGACCGTATTATCAATGGGGTTATGAAATTCAAGCGGGAATACAGGGAAGCCCAATCGGTCGCCATCGCGTTTGCTCAACTTACCGTTGCCTTCGGGTTTGAGTAACAAGGGCAGATGGGCAAATTGCGGACTTTCCCAACCAAAAGCACGATAGAGCATCACATGTAAAGGCACACTCGGAAGCCATTCTTCGCCCCGAATAACGTGCGTGATTTCCATCAGATGGTCGTCCACCAAATGTGCCAAATGGTACGTTGGAAGGTCGTCTGCCGACTTGTACAGCACTTTATCGTCCATGATGGAGGAGTTAAAAACGACTTCGCCCCGAATGATGTCCTGCACACGTATCTCTTCGTTGGGTATCACTTTGAAACGCACCACATATTTTTCGCCATTGGCTATCTTTTGTTGCACCTCTTCGGCAGACAATGTGAGCGAGTTGTTCATGCTGTTGCGGGTGGTGGCATCGTACTGGAAGTTAGGTATCTCTTTCCGTTTGGCTTCCAATTCTTCGGGCGTATCAAAGGCATAGTAAGCGTTGCCACTGTCGATGAGTTGCTTGACATACTTGCGATAGATGTCTCGCCGCAGTGTTTGACGGTAGGGACCTAAGGGACCCTTGCCTTCGGGTGCGTCAAAACAGATACCTTCGTCAATCTCAATGCCTAACCAATGCAATGCCTCGGTTATGTACTGTTCGGCTCCGGGAACGTAGCGGGTGGAGTCGGTGTCTTCAATGCGTAAAAGCATCTGTCCACCGTGTTTTCTGGCAAACAAAAAGTTATATAGTGCTGTACGCACCCCACCAATATGTAACGCCCCTGTGGGAGAAGGAGCAAAGCGAACACGAACCGTTTTTTTCATTATTTAATTTGGAATTTTTGCACTTGTCCATTTTGGCGAAGGATATACACCACGCCCATTTTTACATCTTTGCGGTCGATACAATTACCCATCACATCAAAGATAGTGGCTTGTGGATCATCGGCTAAAATATCATCAATATCCAATTTCAGATGCTCTTTTCCTCCCTTAAAATCAAAGGTAATAACGCCGTCTTCTTCAATAATGTTCGTTATCGAATAATCCGTGAAAGGATTGAAAGCAGTGGCTCCAGCAGGGAATAATTCAGTCTCTTTAGTGTACTTGGGATTGGTATTCTGGTCGGCCTCCATCAAATCAACACGCATATCATCGGGGTTATCGTTTACCTCGTTATTAGACCATATAGCGGCATCAAATTTCACTTTTGTTATCATCAATCCATGCCCTTCTAAGTGTTTATCCCAGTTTTTTTTCTGTCTATTTTCCACGAGATAAAAAGTAGTTGGCGAAGGATTTAAGCCATCCATATTATGGTCTTCTTCCTCAAAAATCAAACCTGCAGCACGCGAATCTATATCGTTCAAACTCACTTTTTTCTCGCCTTTAAGCACGGTCGGTTTGAGCCAACCCATAAACCAGCGTTCGTAAGCAGAATAGTTCGGTGGCGTGTTGCCATAATTGTTATAAGAACCATAATCCATTATATCCCACGAGCCTAATGTTTTATTGTTTTCACTATCTTTTGTGTTGTACAAATCAGGCAACCCTAACACGTGCGAAAACTCGTGGCAAAGCACTCCTATACCATCGCGTATGTTTAACCAATTCAACTCTGCCGAACAAGCATAACCATCCAATATCACCTCTTTACTTTTCCCCACTTTATACGTTCCTAAGTTTTCTTGAACGGACCATGCGTGGGGCCAAATACAATCTTCACTACCACCATCAGCCTCGCTACGTCCTGCATAGATGACGTAAACAATATCTACTTTGTTATCGTTGTCGTTATCGTAAAGCCCAAAATCTACATTGAAATCTTTTTGCGCTATCAAACAAGCATCTTTGACCAACAGAGGCACATTTTTGTCGTTTCCTTTCTGATTATTGCCACCGTAATACTCCAAATCTTCGTTCATTGTTATGGGACCCACCACGTCAAATTGCGGCACGTATTTTCCGTTTGATTGATGGCGAAAATACTCTTTGGCAGAGCCTTCAGCCTTTACGGTAAAGGGGATGGATCCATCGGATATTTTTTTCTCATACGAATAATTACTGCCGTTGAGCATATTATTGTATGCTTCTTTCGTGTTTTCTTTGCTAAAAGTTGTGTCCGCAAACTGTACCAACAAAACGGGGA
>JBGUYG010000021.1:0-3740 GCA_045118535.1 Paludibacteraceae bacterium | reverse complement strand
TACACAAATACGATTTCTTGATCATTGGTGGTGGCGTGGCTGGAATGAGTTTCGCCCTGAAAATCGCAAAGATGCAAAAGTATTCGGTTGCTTTGTGCGTCAAGACGACCTTGGACGAGACCAACACGTCAAAAGCACAAGGTGGCATCGCTTCGGTTACTAATTTAGCGGTGGATAATTTTGAGAAACATATCCACGATACGATGGTGGCTGGCGATTGGCTCTCGGACCCGCAAGCCGTGCAGCAAGTTGTAACGAATGCTCCCGAACAAATCAAAGAGTTGATTTCGTGGGGCGTCCATTTTGACAAAAAAGAAGGCGATGTCTTTGACCTGCACAAAGAGGGTGGGCACTCAGAATATCGAATCCTCCATCATGCCGATGACACCGGGGCAGAAATTCAAAGAGGACTGATGGAATCGGTGAAAAATAACCCTTATATCACCGTTTTGGAAAATCATTTTGCCGTTGAAATCATAACGCAACACCATCTCGGCATTCGGGTTACACGTAAAACGACCGACATCGAATGCTACGGGGCGTATATCTTGGATACTTGTAGCGGTAAAATCGACACTTTTTTGAGCAAAATTACCTTGATGGCTACCGGTGGAATCGGGGCAATTTATGCTACAACGACCAATCCGAGTGTTGCAACGGGCGATGGAATCGCGATGGTTTATCGGGCAAAAGGGACGGTGTGCGATATGGAGTTTGTGCAGTTCCATCCAACCGCACTTTACAACCCGAAAGAGACGCATCCAGCCTACTTGATTTCGGAAGCCATGCGAGGC
This sequence comes from Paludibacteraceae bacterium, assembly GCA_045118535.1. Classification (GTDB taxonomy): domain Bacteria; phylum Bacteroidota; class Bacteroidia; order Bacteroidales; family Paludibacteraceae; genus Colicola. Next base: position 2,946 of record JBGUYG010000021.1, on the reverse strand, counting down.
TACGGGGCAGTGCTGCGGTTACCTAACGGCGAAGAATTTATGCACAAATATGACGAGCGTTTGTCGTTGGCACCGAGAGATATTGTGGCTCGGGCGATTGACAACGAAATGAAGGTGCACGGTTTGGAGCATGTTTGCTTGGATGTTACGCACAAAAATGCCGATGAAACCAAACGTCATTTTCCCAACATTTACCACAAATGCCTCTCTATGGGAGTGGATATAACGAAGGATTTTATTCCTGTGGCACCGTGTGCTCATTATATGTGCGGTGGAATCAAAGTGAACTTGAATGCTCAATCGTCTATCGGACGGCTGTATGCAGTGGGGGAGTGTTCTTGCACGGGTTTGCACGGTGGAAATCGGTTGGCTTCCAATTCGCTCATTGAGGCAGTTGTGTATGCCGAAGCCGCAGCAAAACATAGTCTTTCGGTGATAGAAAGTTACGATTTCAACGATAAAATTCCCGAATGGAACGATGCGGGCATGATGACCAACGAAGAAAAAGTGTTGGTTTCGCAAGATAAGCGAGAAGTCGGTCAAATCATGTCAACTTACGTTGGAATCGTGCGTTCTGACTTGCGGTTGCATCGGGCGTGGGATCGATTAGACCTTTTGTACGAAGAAACCGAGAATTTATTCAAACGAGTACGGGCTTCGCGGGATATTTGCGAGTTACGAAATATGATTAACGTGGGTTATTTGATTACGCGGCAGGCGTTGGAACGGAAAGAATCGCGGGGATTACATTTTAATATAGATTATCCACCGCACAAAATAAACACAAATAATGTTTGGTGATTATGGACTTACTTATTGTTATCTTATTGGTTTTGTTTGGAGCATTCATGTTGGCAATAGAATGCTTCTTGGTGCCAGGCTTCGGCTTGGCAGGTATTTTTGGCGTGGTGAGTAGCATTGGAGGAGTTTGGTATGCGTACGAAAAACTGACTCCTTACTATCCTCATGCGGGACTGATTACGCTGTTGGTTACAATTATTCTTTTTATTGTGATTTTTGTTTTATTTTTGAGAGGTAAAACGCTTAAGAAAATGGAATTGGAAACGACGATTGATTCATCGGTTGATTTGGCTAAACCAGGCAAAAGAATGGATGAATTGACCGAACAAAATAATAAACATTAAAATTGAATTGCTATGGAATTTTTTCAACTATCCTTGACGGTTATTCTGATTTTTCTGCTAATCGTCTTTTTCTATTACGTTCCCTTTATGCTGTGGGTGAATGCCCAAGTGAGTGGCGTACATATTTCGTTGGTGCAACTTTTTCTGATGCGTATTCGTAAAGTGCCACCTTCCAAAATAGTGAATTGTATGATTGAGGCACACAAAGCGGGTTTGAAAGATATTACACGCGACGGTTTAGAGGCACATTATTTGGCAGGAGGTCATATTGCAAACGTGGTGCATGCGTTGGTTTCAGCCAATAAAGCAAATATAGAGTTATCTTTCCAGATGGCAACGGCGATTGATTTGGCAGGTCGTGATGTGTTTGATGCCGTGCAAATGTCGGTGAATCCACGCGTTATTACTACTCCTCCCGTTACGGCGGTGGCAAAAGATGGTATTCAGTTGATTTCGGTGGCACGAGTTACGGTGCGTGCAAACATCAAGCAATTAGTCGGTGGTGCAGGCGAAGATACGGTCTTGGCTCGTGTGGGGGAAGGTATCGTTAGTTCCATCGGTTCGGCAGATAGTCACAAAGCCGTATTGGAGAACCCTGACAGCATCTCTAAGTTGGTTTTGAGTAAAGGGTTGGATGCAGGAACGGCTTTTGAAATCCTCTCAATTGATATTGCAGACATTGATGTGGGTAAAAACATCGGTGCACAGTTGCAGATGGACCAAGCCGAAGCCGACAAGAACATCGCACAAGCCAAAGCCGAAGAACGTCGTGCAATGGCTATCGCAAGCGAACAAGAGATGAAAGCCAAAGCCCAAGAAGCACGTGCTAAGGTGATTGAAGCCGAAGCCCTCGTACCACAAGCCATGGCAGAAGCGTTTCGTTCGGGGAACTTAGGCATTATGGATTACTATCGGATGCAAAACATCCAAGCCGACACGCAAATGCGTGAGACGATTGCTAAACCAACAAAATAATGAAGGTAGCGATTTTACAATATACGGTACACTTGGGAGATATAGAGAAAAACTTGGCTCTATTCTCCCAACGTATTGCCGACTTAGAGGGGAAGGCCGATGTCGTTCTCTTGCCCGAGATGTTTACGACGGGTTTTATCCCAGACGAAAAACTGACGGAGCCCACGGACGGCAAAACAATTCAAACCTTGCAAGCCCTTGCGAACAAACATTCGCTCGCTATCACGGGTTCGTTTATGTGCAAAGATAACGGCAAATTTTATAATCGGGGATTTTTTATTCAACCCAACCAAGCCCCCGAATTTGTGGACAAACATCATTTATATCGGCAAGGTGGTGAAGCCGATTTTTTTACGCCTGGCAACAAACGGGGCGTTTTTGAGTACAAAGGCGTGAAGTTTTTGCTCATTATTTGTTATGATTTGCGGTTCCCCGTATGGAATAGAAACCAGACGGGGCATGATTACGATATAATTTTGATTACGGCTAACTGGCCACAGATGCGGATTGAGTATTGGGATGTGTTGGTGCAAGCCCGTGCGATTGAGAATCAAAGTTTGGTTTGTGCGGTGAATATCGTGGGCGAAGATATTGTTGGACTGCATTATAATGGGCATTCGGTGGCGTATAATTCGCACCTCGCTCCTATTGTGAAGTTTGAAGATAACGAAGAAGGAACGAAGATTGCTGAACTGAATGTAGATAAGCTTCATCACTTCCGCGAAGTACTACCTTTATGGAAAGATGCAGACCACTTCGCAATAAAATAAATCGTTGAAATCGTAGATTTTAGTATGGAGTATAGTTGGAAAATAAATCCGATAAC
>JBGUYG010000020.1:0-9487 GCA_045118535.1 Paludibacteraceae bacterium | reverse complement strand
GGCGGTGCACGCGTTTATTTGCAACCTGCATCGCACGGTACAGGAGTTAAAGCGGGTGGTGCTATGCGTGCCGTGTTAGAATCGGCTGGTGTTACGGATATTTTGGCAAAAGCCAAAGGTTCTTCTAATCCACACAACTTAGTGAAGGCAACCATATTGGCATTGAGCGAGATGCGTGATGCACACATGGTGGCTCAAAATCGTGGTGTGAATTTATCGGTAGTGTTTAATGGTTAAAATTGGAAAAGATTATGGCAAAAATAAAAATTCAGCAGGTTCGTAGTACAATTAAGACCCCTAAAAAACAGAAGTTAACGATGCAAGCACTTGGCTTTCATAAACTTAATTCCATCGTAGAACACGAAGATACGGCTGCGATACGTGGTATGATTGAAAAAGTGAAGCATTTAGTTAAAGTTATTGATTAAAAAAGAGTTATAATTATGGAATTACATAATCTTAAACCAGCAGAAGGTTCGGTAAAAGAAGCCAAACGTATCGGTCGTGGTCCAGGTTCGGGCTTAGGTGGCACGTCAACACGCGGACACAAAGGTGCAAAGTCGCGTTCAGGCTATTCGAAAAAGATAGGTTTTGAAGGTGGACAGATGCCAATGCAACGCCGTTTGCCAAAATTTGGTTTCAAGAACATTAACAGAGTGGAGTATAAAGCCATCAATTTGTCCGTTTTGCAAGCCTTGGCAGACGCAAAAAAGTTGGATAAAATTAGCTTGGAAGACTTACGCTCGGCTGGCTTTATCAACAAAAAAGTATTGGTGAAGATTTTGGCCAATGGTTCGTTGAAAAATAAACTCACTGTGGAGGCACACGCATTTAGCAAAACCGCTCAGGCAGCCATTGAAGCCGCTGGTGGAAGTGCTGTGATTATTAAAGCAGGTGAAACAAAGTAATTTGTTGGTTGTATGAAGTTTATCAATTTAATTAAAAACATTTGGAAAATAGAGGACTTACGAGGTCGTTTGATTACCACGTTTCTTTTCGTGTTAGTCTATCGCTTCGGTAGTTATGTCATTTTGCCAGGTGTCGATCCAGATACGCTCGCAAACTTGCACGCCCAAACGGCAGGCGGTTTGATGGCACTTTTGGATATGTTCTCTGGTGGTGCTTTTTCCAATGCTTCGATTTTTGCACTCGGTATCATGCCGTACATCTCGGCATCGATTATTGTGCAATTATTGTCTATCGCCATTCCGTATTTCCAAAAATTGCAGAAAGAAGGCGAGTCGGGTAGACAACGTATGAATCAAATTACGCGTGTTTTGACGGTGGCTATCTTGTTGTTCCAAGGTCCAAGTTATTTGATTAACTTGTCGGCACAGGTGGCACAAGCCTCAGGCGAACATTTGGCAATTGGTTTTAACTGGTTTACTATTTACTCAACCATCATTTTGACGGCAGGTTCGATGTTCGTTATGTGGCTCGGTGAGCGTATCACGGATAGAGGCGTGGGTAATGGTATATCTTTCATCATTTTGATTGGTATTATTGCTCGTCTTCCGGGTGCGTTGATACAAGAGTTTTCAAGCCGTTTGAATGATGCAGGTGGTGGTTTGATTGTGTTTATCGCCGAAATTATTATTTTGATTTTGGTGTTTGCATTCGCTATTATGTTGGTGCAAGGAACACGTCGAATCCCTGTGCAGTATGCTAAACGTGTGATTGGAAATAAACAATATGGTGGTGTACGTCAGTATATCCCGTTGAAAGTGAATGCTGCCAACGTGATGCCGATTATTTTTGCACAAGCCATTATGTTTATTCCTATCGCTATTGTGGGCTTTAATACAGATGGTTCGAGTGCTTTTGCTCGTGCTTTTATGGATAATAATGGATTCTGGTATAACCTCGTATTTGCATTCTTGATTATTGCTTTTACCTATTTTTATACTGCCGTTATTATTAACCCACAACAGATGGCAGAGAACTTGAAGATGAATAATGGCTTTATCCCAGGCGTTAAACCAGGCAAGAAAACAGCAGAGTATATTGATTCAGTGATGTCTCGTATTACTTTGCCAGGGGCTATTTTGTTGAGTATTATCGCTATTTTGCCAGCTTTTGCTCGCTTCTTTGGAGTGAGTATGAGTTTCGCACAATTTTATGGCGGTACATCACTCTTGATTATGGTCGGCGTGGTTTTGGATACCCTCCAGCAGATAGAAAGTCAACTATTGATGCGTCATTACGATGGCTTCCTTGACTCGGGTATGCATATCAAGGGACGTACGGGTAACGTGGTTTATTAAAAAAAAGTAGATAGTAAAGCGAATGATTTACCTCAAGACCGATGAAGAAGTAGAGCTAATGCGTCAAAGCAATGATTTGTTAGGTCGTACTTTTGGGGAATTAGCGAAGGAAATCAAACCTGGCGTAACGACGGCATATTTGGATAAAATTGCTTACGAATTTATCAAAGATAATGGTGGCAGTCCAGCGTGCTTAGGTTATGAAGGCTTCCCGGCTACCCTCTGTACTTCGGTTAATGAGCAAGTCGTACACGGCATTCCGTCTGAGAAAGTTGTTTTGAAGGACGGGGACATAATAGCAATAGATTCGTGCATTTTGTTGAACGGTTTTCATTCCGACTCGGCTTACACGTTCCCTGTGGGAGAGGTTGACGAGAAGGTGTTGCGACTGATGAAAATAACAAAAGAATCGTTGTATATTGGTGTTTCGAATGCGATAAATGGGCATCGATTGGGTGATTTGAGTGCTTCGATACAACAGCATTGTGAAGCGAATGGCTACTCGGTTGTGCGAGAGTTTGTGGGGCATGGAATAGGCAGGGATATGCACGAGGAACCCGAAGTACCCAATTACGGCAAGAAAGGGTATGGCATAAAGTTGCAATCAGGGATGGTGTTGGCGATTGAACCAATGGTTTGTTTAGGGAAACGGCAGGTTGTGGTAGAGAAAGACGGTTGGACGGCTCGCACAGTGGATAGATTGCCCGCAGCACATTATGAATTGTCCGTTTGTGTACGAAATGGCGAAGCAGATATTTTATCTACCTTCGACTACATTCAAAGTGTACTAAAAGAAAGGTTTATTTAATAAAAAACGTGTATGTCAAAACAAGATTCGATAGAAGTTGATGGTATAATCACGGAAGCATTGAGTAATGCGATGTTTCATGTGCAATTAGAGAGTGGGCATACTATTTTGGCTCATATATCGGGTAAAATGCGTATGCATTATATCAAAATTTTGCCCGGCGATAGAGTAAAGGTAGAAATGAGTCCGTATGATTTAACAAAAGGACGCATTTGTTTGCGTTATAAATAACATAAAATTTTAGATTATGAAAGTTAGAGCATCCGTTAAAAAACGCAGTGCGGACTGCAAAATAGTGCGTCGTAAAGGACGTTTGTATGTTATTAACAAGAAAGAACCCAAGATGAAGCAGCGTCAAGGATAACTGCTACATATTGGAAATAGTAATTAAATTATTTTTTATCCTTAAATAAAACAATATGGCTATAAGAATTGTTGGTGTAGATTTGCCACAGAACAAATGTGGAGAGGTCGGTTTGACCTATATCTACGGAATAGGTCGTTCAAGTGCAAAGAAGATTTTGAATGATGCAGGCGTTGACCCAAGCATCAAGATTCAAGATTGGACGGACGATCAGGCTAGTAAAGTGCGTGAAATCATCTCTTCGAACTACAAAGTAGAGGGTGATTTGCGTTCGGAGGTACAGTTGAACATTAAACGTTTGATGGATATTGGCTGCTATCGCGGCATTCGTCATCGTCTTGGTTTGCCCGTACGCGGACAATCCACGAAAAATAATGCTCGAACACGTAAAGGTAGAAAGAAGACCGTTGCAAACAAAAAGAAAGCAACGAAGTAATTAACTTTTAGTATGTTGAATTATGGCAAAGAAAACAGTTTCAGCAAAAAAACGAGTAGTAAAAGTTGATAGTATGGGACAATTACACGTAATGTCGTCCTTTAACAACGTTATCGTTACTTTTACGAATAGTGAAGGGCAAGTTATTTCGTGGTCTTCAGCTGGTAAGATGGGCTTTCGTGGCTCCAAGAAAAACACTCCTTATGCCGCTCAAATGGCAGCACAAGATAGTGGAAAAGTGGCGTTTGATTTAGGCGTTCGCAAAGTGAAAGCTTTTGTGAAAGGACCCGGACAAGGACGTGAATCTGCGATTCGTGCTTGTGTGGCTTGCGGTATCAATGTAACCGAAATAGTTGACGTTACACCGATGCCTCATAACGGCTGTCGTCCACCTAAACGCAGAAAAGTATAACCTAAAAACAATAGAATATGGCAAGATATATAGGTCCTAAATCACGTATTGCACGCCGTTTTGATAGTCCAATCTTTGGTCCCGATAAGGCGTTGGAAAGACGTCATTATGCCCCTGGACAACACGGCGTAAATCGTAGAAAAAAGAGTTCAGAATATGGCTTACAATTAGCAGAAAAACAAAAAGCCAAATATACGTATGGCGTTTTGGAAAAACAATTCCGTCTGCTTTTTGCTAAGGCGTTGCGTATCAAAGGTATTACGGGTGAGATTTTGTTGCAACTTTTGGAGTCGCGTTTGGATAATGTAGTATATCGTTTGGGCATCGCTCCCACTCGTGCTGCTGCACGCCAAATGGTAAGCCACAAACATATTGTGGTGGACGGAAAAGTGGTAAACATCCCCTCTTTCCAAGTAAAACCAGGTATGGTAGTTGGAGTTCGCGAAAAAGCGAAGTCATTGGAAGTGATTGCTACTTCTTTGGAGGGTTTTAACCATAGTAAATACTCATGGATAGAATGGAATGACCAAGATAAAGCGGGTAAGTTTTTGAATGTACCTCCACGTGAGGAAATTCCAGAAACAATAAAAGAACAGTTAATCGTAGAGTTGTACTCAAAATAATCATTAGGACGATGGCAATTTTAGATTTTATTAAACCGAATAAGGTTATCATGTTAGAATCAAACGCTACCAAAGGGGTGTTTGAATTCCGTCCATTGGAACCGGGATATGGTATCACGATTGGAAATGCCATCCGCCGTGTTCTTTTGAGTTCACTTGAAGGATATGCTGTTACTTCTATCCGTATCAATGGGGTTGACCACGAGTTTGCAACGATTCCTGGGGTGATTGATGATGTAACCAATATCATATTGAACCTCAAGCAAGTGCGATTCAAACGTACTGCAGCCAATGATGTTGCTAATGAAACAATCCGCTTGCACGTAGCCAAGAAAAAGGAATTGTTTGCAGGTGAATTAAACACTGTGCTCACTAATTTTGAAGTTTTGAACCCCGAATTGCGTCTGTGCGAAATGGATGAAAGTGCAGATTTTGAAATCGAAATGAAAATCAATAAAGGACGTGGCTATATTCCCGCTGATGCAAAACGCACGGGACACGAACCCATTGGACTCATTCCGATTGACTCTATCTACACGCCAATCCGCAATGTGAAATATACGGTGGAACCATACCGTGTAGAGCAACGTACGGACTACGAAAAATTAGTGCTGGACATCACAACGGATGGCTCTATCAGCCCACAAGATACACTGGTTGAAGCAGCAAAAATTCTTATCTATCACTTTATGTTGTTCTCCGACGAACGTATCGTTATCGAAGAAGAAATCAAGAAAGTGGAAGATAATAGTAAGGAAGAAATGCACCACATGCGTCAGTTGTTGGATTCACGCCTGCAAGATATGGATTTAAGTATCCGTGCACTCAATTGCTTGCGTGTGGCAGAAGTGGAGACGTTAGGTCAGTTGGTTAAATATAACCGAAATGACTTGCTCAAATTCCGTAACTTTGGTAAAAAATCACTCAATGAGTTGGATGAATTACTCGAACGTAATAACCTGACTTTTGGCATGGATTTGACCAAATACTACCGCGAACAAGAGGAAGAATAGTCTCTTAAAGTAATAACCATTAAAAATGAATAAGTAATGAGACATAATAAAAAATTTAATCATTTAGGACGTAAGGCGGAGCACCGTAAAGCAATGCTGGCTAATATGGCTTGTTCGCTCATTGAGCATAAACGTATTAGCACAACGTTGGCTAAGGCAAAGGCTTTGCGTATGTATATAGAACCTCTTTTGACGAAAGCAAAAACGGATAGTACAGCCAATCGTCGTTTGGTATTTTCTTACCTCAAACAAAAGGCAATTATTACGGAACTTTTCCAGAATGTGAGTGAGAAAATCGCCAATCGTCCCGGAGGTTATACACGTATTTTGCACACGGGTTTCCGTCATGGTGATGCAGCTTCAATGTGTATTATTGAGTTGGTAGATTACAACGAAAATATGCTCAAAGATGCTAAAAAACCTGCTAAGAAGACAACTCGTCGTTCGGGCAAAAAAGCAACTACGACCGCAGCTGAAGAAACCGCTCCTGTAGCTGAAACGAAAGCTCCTGCAACCGAAGCCGCTCCTAAAACCGAGCCCAAAGCTAAAAAAGAAGCCAAAGCAAAGGTTGAGGAGGTGAAGGAAGAAGTTAAGGAGGTAGTCGCAGAAGCTCCAGCAGAGGAAAAAGTAGAAGCTAAAGCTGAAAAGAAAGCCGAAGCTAAGACTGAAGAAGCCGTTGCTGAACCTGCAGAAGCTGATCCAGTGGCTGAAAAAGCTGCAGAGGAAGCTGCTGAAGAGAAAAAGGCAGAATAAAGCTTTTAAGATTTTGTGTACCCAGCTTGACGGCATGTATACGTGCTGTTAAAGCCTTTGGAAAGTTAGAAAACGAAAAAGTTTTTTGGATTTAGTAAAAAATACTATATTCGCAGAGTTTTTGCGTTTGATAACAGGGAAGGATGGGTGAGTGGCTGAAACCAACAGTTTGCTAAACTGTCGTACGGGTAACCGTACCGGGGGTTCGAATCCCCCTCCTTCCGCAAAATTACAGAGTCTCTCGCGAAAAAAGACCTTATTTTAGAAGGAATGTAGTGTATACTCTGTGACAATAACTAAAAAATAAATAGATGAATTTACTTAAAATTGCAGAACAAAGTTTTGCAGGCGAAAAGAAAGAGTTTCCAGCGTTTAAGGCAGGCGATACAGTAACGGTTTCGTATCGTATTAAAGAGGGAAACAAAGAGCGTATTCAGGATTTTAAAGGCGATGTGATTCGTGTGAGCGGAAGCGAAGATAAAAAACGCTTTACCGTTCGTAAGATGTCTGGAAGTGTAGGCGTGGAGAGGATTTTCCCGATGGATAGTCCTTTTATTGAAAAAATCGCCGTAACCAAATACGGTAAAGTTCGTAGAGCAAAATTATACTACCTGCGTGGTCTAACAGGTAAGAAAGCACGCATCCAAGAGCGAAGGGTAAAGTAACTCGTGGGAGAGTAGGGTAGTATTACAAAGAGAGTGGTTTTTGTAGGAAGACCACTCTTGTTTTTTGTCGAAAAAATATTGATTCAAAAAAAATATTTGAGACAAAAGTTCCTTGATAATAAAATTGTTTTTTTAAGAAAAAATAACTATCTTTGCGTCCGAATTTGTGGAAATGTGCAATAAAAGATATACATACTTCATTTTTTGCTTGGTTTTTGTCTTGCTGAACAGCTGTTCGGAGTATCAAAAAGTGCTGAAATCAAAGGATTACGAATACAAATATAGTAGTGCTTTGAAGTATTTTGATGAGAAAAAGTATGCCAAAGCACAGACGTTATTTGAAGATGTTACAGCTCATTTTCGTGGAACAGAACGCTCGGAAGACGTTTTAGCATACACAGCACGCTGTTGTATGGGGCAGAAAAATTACGAAACGGCAGCGGAATTTTATCAAACCTATATTCGCAGTTATCCCAAAGGAAGGTACATTATAGAGGCTCGTTTTATGGTTGGACATGCGTATTTTATGTGTTCGCCCGATGCCCGTTTAGACCAAGACCAGACCAAAAAATCAATTCAATTTTTTACGGAATTTGTTGAATTATACCCAGATAGCCAATATACCAATCAAGCCTATGAGGAAATGGGCAAAATGACGAATAAATTGGCTTATAAAGAGTTTTTGAATGCCAAATTATACTACAATTTGGGTTCCTATTTGGGCAATAACTATTTGAGTAGCGAGATGGTGGCACAAAATGCGTTGAAAAACTATCCGAGTAATGACTATCAAGAGGATTTTAACTGGTTGATTTTTGCCTCAAAATACCAGCAAATGATGGTTTCGTTTGAAGAAAGTAAGTTAGACCGTGCTCACGATGCGGAAGACGAGTATTACAATTTCGTTACGCAATTTCCCGACTCAAAACGCATCAATTCTGCCGAAAGAATGGCAAAAGATATACGCAAAATTCTCAATAAAGAGAATGCGGAAGAAGTAAAGAAAACAAGAAAAGAAAAAGATATAGAAATATGAAAATTAGTACGCAAACACCCAACAATACGATTACACGTGATGTGGTGGAAATGGCATCAAAAGTTGGGAATGTTTATGAAATGGTGGTTATTCTGAGTAAACGTGCGAACCAAGTTAGTGCGGCTGAAAAGAAGGAATTAGACAAGATTTTGGCGGATTATTCTTCGCCGATGGATAATTCTTTTGACGAAGTGTTTAACAACAAGGAACAAGCCGAAATTTCGTTGCAATTTGAGAAAATGCCTAAGCCGACTTTGATTGCGACACAAGAGTTTTTGGAGGACGAATTGAATTATACCGCTAATTCAAAAGATGATTTGTTGAAAGACGAATAATTTGATTTATTTTGTTGAAAGACAAGAAGATATTATTGGGTATCAGTGGCGGAATAGCAGCCTATAAAATTCCGCTGTTGGTGCGTATGTTGCGAAAAAGTACTGCCGAAGTGAAGGTTGTGCTTACACCGAATGCTCAACATTTTGTTACGCCACTTGTGTTGGAAACATTGAGTAATAATGCGGTTTATACGGATGTTTTTGCCCACGAAAACAATCGGAATACGGAGCATATTTCCCTCACCGATTGGGCAGATATGATGCTTGTTGCACCCGCTACGGCAGACGTTTTGGCGAAAATGGCATACGGAATAGCCGACGATGCCTTGACAACGACTTTTTGTGCTTTTGACAAACCGGTTCTTATCGCTCCTGCAATGAACAGCAAAATGCTCGCACATCCCGCTACCCAAGAGGCGATGAAGCGGTTGGAGAGTTTTGAAAATGTAACGATGTTGCCTTGTGCAGAGGGCGAGTTGGCGTGTGGAAGTGAAGGGAAAGGCCGAATGATAGAGGTAGAAGAATTGTATTTTGCGATTCAAAAAGCGTTGGAAATCCAAAGTTTGAAGGGCAAGAAAATCCTCATCACGGCAGGTGCAACGCAAGAAGAAATTGACCCTGTGCGGTATATTTCTAATCATTCTACGGGCAAAATGGGGTACGCACTCGCAAAGGTTTGTGTATTGAAAGGGGCTGATGTTACGCTTGTTTCGGGACCTTCGCAGTGCAGTTTATGTTCGCTTGCGTGTGTTGATTTGCAAAAGGTTCAGTCAGCCGA
>JBGUYG010000019.1:0-20913 GCA_045118535.1 Paludibacteraceae bacterium | reverse complement strand
TAGTCACAGGCAAAACATCTAATGGTAGGGCTGGAGATACTAATGCCGATGCATCACTTGGCTTCGTTATAATAAATGGAGTTTTGGAAAGCGGAAAACCCATTATAGTCGGTGTTGATTATAAAAATGGTTCGCCAAATTTTGACAAAATGACAGACCACTTTATTGTTATTGCAAGTAAAACTGAAACACTAAATAATGGCAAAGTAACATCAACATCATATAAGTATCTTGACCCAAGAACTGAAAAATCAAACTGGGGTACTTCTGATAAGAATCAATTGAGAATAGTAAACAAGCGGATGGTAGGAACTTATAATTATGGTAAAGAGAAGCAAGTCTATCATTATACTATAACAACGGTAAGACGTAATAAAATAATAAAATAATATGAAAAAGTATGTTATAATTTTATTAGTGCTAATCCCATTTTTTGCACTAAGTTGTAAAGCACAATCACAAGATTTTATGGAATATTTATCTAATTTTAGAGATATTGAATTACCATTTCAAATGATTGATGGAAACACAAAAGGTGCTATTTTTCATCCAGATGGACGCGGTAATGAGATAGATAACGATTTGGTAAAAAAATTCGTTTATAATGATTCGGCAAATGAATTTGTTCTGTCTTATGAGTATATATTTTATTATGGTGTTAAATACAAACTTAATGATAAGTATGTAGTTCTGTTAAAAAAATATAGGGATCTGGGTATACCACCGTATGATTTTGATTTGTCGGAAAAAATTTTAGTGGTTTATTCTCCAACAGGTAAATTGTTATCATCACAAGCAATAAGTAAAGATAGTGAGAGGTGGCTTAGCTATGTACATTTTTTGACAAAAGATAAAATTACAGTACAGCAAATTAAGATTTTAGGCGTAGAATATAAGTCTGAAATGGAATGTGAGATTGAAATGTTAGAATATAAAATAGATTCAAATGGCATAATCACTAAAACACAAACTACCCCCATAAAAAAAGGAGTCGTAATTTGGGATGAAGAAATAGACGATTTTAAATTAAAAACAGATAGTTAATGATAAACCTAAAAACCAATGTAACTGCCAGAAATAATCAAATGAATATAATAAACAATTAAATGGTGTTAAGAAGTATCGATTAATAATAACACGAAAATGAAGATAATAGTACTGTTTTTATTCCTCTATTCTAACATATGTTTTTCTCAAAATACGTATAAGATAGAAGAAATAGCCGAAGATGAATATTTATCATTGAAACTGCAATTTATTAATATACAACTGGACACATCGTTGGAATTAATAGAAGATAACAATAGTATATGTCTACCATTAGAAGACAATAGTCTATTGAATTTGGAAAATGACACGGTTGAGGGACATATGGCTGACTACTTGCTATTTAAATATTTGGGATTTCTTGCTAATTTTAATGTATATGTTTTAGACGTAACTATGTTCTCGGATAATCAAATATGGTTTATAAATAAAACTAATGGAAATATCACAAAAACATTAAGATTTTACACTCTATCTAATAAATACATTGTCTCATACGATTTACCCGATTGTGATCGCTACCATGGAATAGAAATCTTATGCAACACAAAAAAAGGGTTACAAAAAACAGATGCATTTACACCAAAATGGGTTATAGATGATTTGTTTAGTACTAATGAAGACATTTTTATTATCAAAGCCCATCCTATCATTAATCATGACCAATCTTTATTTTTTAGAATGCAAATGAAGAAAGGAAATTTGATAAAAACCGAAAAAAATGATAAAACTTTTTGGATAAATCCACCTGAAAAACCTTGAAAATACCTAAAAAGTGCTTTTTTATGACTAATTTTGTACTTTGATGTTGAAACAGCAGTTTTTTAATAAAAAGAATATAAATTTAAAAACAGAAATTTATGAATAAAAAAATAATTTTTATCTGCTTAATACATATGTGTTTTACTCTTTGTGCGTTTTCGCAACTAAAATATGCCGAAAACATAAATAAGTATAATAGCTTAGGTCAAAAAGAAGGATTTTGGGTGGATACCATTTATGGCAGTATTAAACAATGCTACTATAGAAATGGATTGCGATCAGGAGTATATAAAAGATTTAATAGTGTCGGTGATTTAACTATTTTTGGTGAATACGAAAATGGGCAAATGTGTGGAACATGGTTTTACTTTAATTATGGATATTTATGGTCTATTTACAAAAATTTTGAAACAAATACAGATACCATTTTCAATGATTTGAATGAAGCATTTGTTCCTGACCATAAATGTTATTCAATAGGTTATCATCTTAATGGTAAAATTCAAGAAGAAGGCACTATTTTATGGTATGAAGGGGATGAGCCAGAATCTGATATGCATATAAGGTATGGCGAATGGAAATATTATAATGAAGAAGGAAATTTGATAAAAACCGAAAAATTTGATAAAACTTTTTGGATAAATCCACCTGAAAAACCTTGAAAATAGCTAAAAAATGCTTTTTTAAAATATTATGACTAATTTCGCATATTCAATCTTGAATCTGCAGATGCTTGATATATAAAAACATAATTAATTCTTATTTATGAATATGAAAAATATACTTTATATAGCGATAATATTGCTATTTTCAATAACAAAAGTACAATTGTTTGCCTCTGTTTTACCCGATTCTATAGCCAATAAAACACGGTCGGAGCAATTTAATTATTTATATTTTAATAACTATATTGCTGAAGCAAATGATTTATTGGATCAATGGGCAAATACTGGTAAACAAAATGGTGATTATTATGCTTGCCGTTTCAATTATTATTTAAATTACGGTCTTAAAAGTATGATTACCATATCTACAGATTTACCTGTTTATGCATATAGGGATACAAAATTTACTTTTTCAGATACTGCAGATAACGAGCAAAAAGGGTTTATTTACAATGGATACATCATTGTGGATTCTTCTTTACTAGATTCTGCTATAAATTGGATAAAATTAGGAATAAAAAAATGCCCTAATAGATTAGATCTATATTTGGGTTTAGTGGAATGTTATTTTATTTGTAATGAAAATGCTAAAAAACTAGATATACTAGAGCAAACACTAATTCAACAAAAACGTAATAAAGGCAAGTGGTTATGGTTAGAGGACATAGCTGTGGTAGATATTTTTTTAAATCCTTTGTTCGACAGATTCCAAGAAGAGTTAGAATGTTATTTACAAGCTAACCGATTTGAGGAAGCAGAACAATTAATACAATTAGCACGAAAGTATTATCCAAAGCGTGCTGAATTTGTAAATGATTTAGGTGTAATTCATTATTTTCAAGAAAATTATGAGACGGCAGTTGCCTATTTTCAAAAAGCATTAGAACTCAATCCGAATGATGAGTTAATAAAGAAAAATATTTGCCATATAATGGATATAATATTGGAAAATCGTAGTCAAAAATATCTTACGTTTCCATGTAGTAATATAAACGATTCTAAATAAAAATGATTATGAAGTTTATTTTTAACAAGTTTACAAGGGCAACTCGTTTGAGTGTCATGGTCTTAATACTTTTCTTTTTGTCTATATCTATAGCTTTTGCAACTGATAATGTAATAGTAGAATATAAAAAAACACCCATTTTTCAGGGATTGACACAAGAACACGTGCATAATATTACCAATGATTTTTTTCGCCAATATGCGATTAAATTATTTTACGACAAAAATGAAACCTATTACTTGACTTATAATGGACTAAATTACGGATTTTCTAATGAGAAAATCAAGAAAAATCAATGTGCTGTTAAAGGCTTTCCTGGCGTTTATATTGATTATACTTCTTCCAAACAAATAACTTTTGAAACTACCATAGAGGAACAAAACATGTTTGTATTGGTTGAAGACACAATTGTGAATGATTCTTGGAAAATAATTGATAGTACGCAACAAATTTATGGAAAATTATGCCACATGGCTATGAATTCACATGGGGTGATTGCTTGGTTTTGTCCTGATATTTCTATTCCTGTCGGTCCATGTGGATTCATTGGTACACCAGGTTTGATTCTTAAATTAGATTTTGGATTTTATAGTTTAGATATTTCTAAACTTACGTTTTTAGAGAAAGAAACAATTAACATTCTCTCACCCGTCAAGATATATCATATCCCCGTTATTTCCCCTAAAGAATTGGAGACTTTTCGAAAAACGGTCAAAGGGAAAAATGTGTTTATTCAAAATGCTTGGGATAAGAAAAAATGATACCATGGACTTGATTAGGATTAGTGGTTTGGATATGTATGACAAGTTGGCAAACTATTATGAACTAGCAATAGGTCAGAAAAATAGTATAACTTTACATTGCGAGCGTTATTATTCTGTTTATACGTGGTGCGGAAATCCATATACCACTTGTAACTAAAATACTCAAAATGATTTTATTTATAGATTGAGGTTATGAATACTTTTGCATCATTATTCTTAGGATTATTGTTAGTATCTCAACCATTGGATAGTTTGATTGATGTCGCAACTTTAAATGCGTTTACACATCCGAAATTTTTCTATTCCAATGATTGTGAATGTGGTATGTTTAATCGCGACTTTTTCCAATTAGAATTATTTGATTCAATAAATCCTGTCCAAAAAACAAATTGTTATATAATTCCACCAAGTTTTGAAACTGGTCATTCTGTAGTTATAATCGGGAAACAAGGATATTTTTTCAAAATAAAGTTTAATGAGGAAAAACATCCTGTATGTCATGAATGCAAGGATAATGCCTATTTTGTTAAAAAAGGAGATTTAGGAACTTGGATTTATAATTTTAATGATTCCACCAATAAATATGATTCAATACCATTATATGAAAAGCCATCTTTAAACTCTAAAATCATTACTAAAGTCGAGCCTTCTAATAGCGTGGCTGTTATATTAGATATAATTTGGGATTGGATGTTAGTTGAAACAATTGGTAAAAAGAAAGAAAAAGGATGGTTATGTCCACAAAATCAGTGTGGAGACCCGTATGGAGTCAATTATTAAAATGTACGTAAAAATGATAAACAAATATGGTATTGTAATCATGAACATTTTAAAAACTAAATAACACAACAGTCCATATCATACTATATATAACTTTTGAAGGCACATAATAAAAATAGGGAGTCCCATAAGCAACTCCCTATTCAAAAACGTTTTCGTTAGCCGAACTTAATACACAAAAATGTCTTTGATTGTCAGTTTTTTTACCTTACCGAGCGATTCTAAAAACGGCATATCCAATTCGTTTTCGTTGCCAAGAATGAGATAACGATACTTACGATTGGCGATATGCTTCTGCTGGAAAGCCACAATATCGTCCAAAGTCATCTTCTGTACTTCGCGATAGACGTCCTCCATATAGTCGTGGTCCCAGCCAAGGTCGCGATAGTCAACATAACGGCTAATCGGTGCCATACGAACGTAACGCTGTTTTTCAATGTTTTTCATCAAAGCCGTCTTGGCGTTATCAAATGCAGGTTGCGAGATAGGCAATATATTGCAAATGGAATCAAACGCCTCTATACAGTCTTTCATTTTGTCGTTTTGCGAAAGGATAAAGGTATAAAACCAGTTATTTTCGCCTTTGTAATATGGCGTAACAAAATTGGCACTTGACGAATAGCACAACGCACGTGCCTCACGCATCTCTTGGAAGACAATCGAACCCATAGAGCCGCTGAAATACTCGTTAAATAGGCGAATGATAGCCTCATCTTTTGGAGTATATACTTCGCCCCAGTTAGCGTAGCCAAGTAGATAGACGTTGTTGGCATCGTAGGGAGCAATCAGCACTTCGTTTTCATTCACGATTTCCCTCTCAATACGTTTTGCGGGCACTCGTTTGGTAGAATCGGCTTTCGCTAAAAGTTGCGATGATTGGAGCATCTGCTTTACTTCTGCTTCACTGAGCGGACCGAAATACTCCACACGTTCAATGGCAGGCAATAAGGCACGGAAATTTTGCAAAACTTCCTTCGCAGTGAGTTTTTTCAACTGCTCGGGTGTCATCGTAAGTTGTTTCACAACATCTGCACCCCTCATTCCGTAGTCTTGGAGTTTAGAAAAACATGAACGCTGGTCGGTTTTGGCATCTTCGTGGGCTTTGATATGGCCTTTGATTAACTTTTTCAGAACCACTTTATTAACCACTTTATTAGCAGGAACCGTCAGCAGTTTGTCTTCTAAAAGTTTCAAGGCATCAGATAGTGTCTCTTGCAGACTATATACGTTGAGATATAAGTCGTTTGGCAAGACGCTCACCCACGCATCAGCCGCTAAGGCATAGAGTTGGGTTTTATATTCTTCAACCTTCATTTTAGAGGTGCCAAGATAATCCAACATATTAACTGCATATAATTTTGGGTCTTGGTGGAAACCTTTACCAATGACAAAGTTGAGCCGTGCTAATTCATTTTCTGTGTTTTGGCGATAAAGCAACTCCACCCCATTCGGCAAAGTGCTAATCGTCAAATCTTTTGTAAAATCAAGGAACTGGGGAGTTTGCCGTTCTGCCTCCATCGCCACCAAATTGGTATAGAATAGCGATTGGGTATCACGGTTCATCTCAATAGGCGTTATGGCAGGTTTGTCCACCTTGGGAGGATTAACATCTTTGTCTGCCAACTGCTTATAAACACAGACATAATTGTCTTTGAGGTACTTATTTGCCACGCGGACAATATCGTTTTTGGTCAGTTTTTCGAGTCGGTCAAGGCGATGTACTATCTGTTCATACGGGATTTGGTAGATATGTGCTTGCACAAAATCCATCGCACGATTGCGGTTATTTTGTTGCCCGATGAGTTCATCGCGTTTTTCATTACGGAGAATGGAACGGAGCAAATCGTCCGAGAACTCTCCTTTTTTCAGTTTTTCTACTTCTGCCAAGATGATTTTACGCACCTCGTCCAAAGTTTGATTTTCTTTGGGTGTACCGACAAAATAATAGGTTGAATAGTCATTGCCCTCTTGAATATAATCCGACACTCTTAATAGTTTTTGTTTTTGTTCTACATTTATATTCACAAGACCACATTTATTGTTGTCCATAACAGAATACATCACCGAAAGGGCATCATAATCTTCGTGGCGTACATTGGGCAGTTTCCAAGCAAGCCACACTCCCGATGCTTCTTTGCCATACACAATCGTATCTTTTGGGGCTTGTAAGTCAGGTTGTTGATACTCTTCCACAGCAGGAATTTCTTTCGGCTCCCACGCTCCAAAGTACTTATCAACTACCTCTATGGCGTGGTCAAAATCGAAATCGCCAGCCAGACAAATTGCCACATTATTCGGACGATAATAGGTTTGATAGAACTTTTTGATATTTTTCAAACTTGGGTTCTTCAAATCCTCTTGCGTACCCAGAACGGTGTGCTGACGATACGGGATATTGGGATATAACAGCTGGTCAATGGCGAGCAAAACTTTGTCTTCGTCCATCGTTGCATACATGTTAAATTCTTCATATACCGTCTCCAATTCAGTATGGAAGCCACGCACGACGAGGTTTTGGAAGCGGTCTGCCTCAATCATTGCCCAGCGAGTCAGTTCGCCAGCAGGAATCACTTCGTGGTAGCAGGTCATATCTGTGCTGGTAAAAGCATTCACACCAGTCGCACCGATAGCACTCATCAGCTTGTCAAACTCATTCGCCACAGCAATTTTAGAGTTCTCATACGAGAACGAATCAATCTGGTGGTATATCGCTTTGCGGCGTGCTGTGTCGGAACTATGTCCATAAAGCTCATACAGCGAATCAATAGCGTTGAGGTTTGGCATCTCTTTTTCGTAGTTGGTTGTGCCGTACGAAGCCGTTCCTTTGAACATAATATGCTCTTGGTAGTGAGCCAAGCCTGTGGATTCAAGTGGGTCGTTTTGACTACCTGCTCGCACGGCGATAAGCGTTTGAATTTCAGGTTTTTCTTTGTTTTGACTCAAATAAACTGTCAAACCGTTAGGCAACGTATAGATACGTGCTTGCAAAGGATCACCATCTACTGTGCGGTACGAATATCGCGACTGAGATGTTTGGTCTTGAGCCACGCAAATGGTGGTCAGGACGAGCGTTAATACACTCAATAACAATTTCTTTTTCATTATTTCAATGTTTGGTTTAACTTACTTTTGATTTTTATTCATCACTGAAATGCACCAACACTTGCCGATAGGAGTTGAAAATCTTGGATTTACTCACAAAACCTAAATACCGTCTTTCTTCATCTACCACAGGCAAATTCCACGCTCCCGTATCCTCAAAAATCTCCATCACCTTTTCCATCGGCATCTCTTGCGAAAGCACGGCAGGCGGAAAAGACATCAGTTGACTCACCTGAAAACGCTCGTACAAACGTGGCTGAAACATTATGTTCCGCACCTCATCCAAGAGCAAAATTCCTTGCAACTGCCCTTCGTCGTTCACCACAGGGAAGATGTTCCGTTTGCTGTGCGAAATGATCTTCACCAAGCCACCGAGCGTCATCGTGGGCGGAATAGTCGTAAAATCGGTTTCCAGCACGTTATCCATTTTGAGCAACGTCAATATCGAACGGTCTTTGTTGTGCGTGAGCAATTCACCTTTTTGAGCCAAACGCATCGTGTATAAACTGTGTGATTCGAAAATTTTGATGGTCAAAAAACTAAGCACCGACACAATCATCAACGGCATAAACAGATGGTATCCACCCGTCAGTTCCGCAATCAGAAAAATGCCCGTCAGGGGTGCAAACATAACGCCCGACATCAAGCCAGCCATACCGACCAACGCAAAATTGGTCGCAGGTACGAAAATGCCAAACTGCAACAAAATCTTCGCCACCGCAAAACCCGTCAAAGCACCGATAAATAACGAAGGAGCAAAGATTCCACCTACTCCACCCGCTCCATTGGTAGCCACCGATGCAAAAACCTTGAAAAATATCACCAAAGCGATGTACGCAATCAAGCCCCACTGCTCAAACAAATAAGATTTTAGAGGCGATTCGCTAAGAAATTCTGAACTCTCGCCGTTGAGTAACTGTAAAATCGTAACATAACCCTCGCCGTAAAGCGATGGGAAAAAGTAAATCAAAAATCCCAATAAAGTACCTCCCAAAGCGATTTTAACCCACACCGATGGTATCTTTTTCATCATCGTCTCCAAAAAGTTCATACAGCGTGTAAAATAGAGCGACACCAACCCGCACACAATTCCCAAAATCAAGTAAGTAGGGATACGATTGAGGATAAAAGGTTCGTAAATAGCCAGCGGAAACATGGGCGTGAAGCCTTTGAGCATGTAGGTTATCACGGTTGCCGTTATGGAGGAAATGAGCAACGGTGCGAGGGAGGTCATCGTCAAGTCCATCATCAGCACTTCGAGCGTAAAAACCAGACCTGCAATCGGGGCTTTGAAAATGCCACCAATCGCTCCTGCAGCTCCGCAACCAATCATGAGCATCATCGTTTTTTGGTTGAGCCGAAAGAACTTCGCCAAATTCGAGCCAATCGCTGCACCCGTCAACACAATCGGGGCTTCGGCTCCCACAGAGCCACCAAAGCCAATCGTCAAGGCACTGCCCACAATCGACGACCACATATTATGCGGCTTAATAATCGATTTGCGTTGCGAGATGGCGTACAAAATTTTGGTTACACCGTGCGAAATGTCATCTTTTACCACCAAATGAATGAAAAGCACCGTGAGCGTAATACCAAACACAGGCGTGATGAAAATACGCGACTTATCGCCTGCAATAACGTAGTCGGCAACAAAAACCTGCAACCAATGTATCATACTATGCAATAAATTGGCTGCCAACGAGGAAAAAATACCCACCAGAAAACTGAGCAACAAAATGAGTTGCTTTTCTTGCAGGATTTTATGTATCCCAACCAATGCCTTGGTACTTATCCAAGTCCCACTCTTTTTCGACTTCATTCAAATATATCGTTTGTGGTTCGTCCTGTTCTTCGTCTTCTTCGTCGCTTTTTTCAATTTCTTTGACCGAGATGGGTGCGTGCGAAATGTCAATCACTTGGTTTTCTTTTTTGGATAACTCAACCCACAGAGCGTCTTTGAGAGCCTCCAACCCCACTCCACTCACTGCCGAAATCGCCACAATCGGAATGTCAATCTGCTCCGACAAGCGTTGTTCTCTGATCACTTTGCTCACATCTTCCACCAAATCGCCTTTGGAAATACACAAAACGCGGGATTTAGTAAGCAACTGCGGGTTATATTTCTCCAATTCCCCCAAGAGGATCTCGTAATCTTTCGCAATATCTTCGCTAATAATCGGCACCATAAACAGCAACACGGCATTGCGTTCAATATGTCGCAAGAACCGCAAACCCAAGCCTTTCCCCTCGCTCGCACCTTCGATGATACCCGGAATATCCGCCATACAAAAGGATTGTTCGTCTTTATACTGCACGATGCCCAAGTTGGGTTGCAAGGTCGTGAATGGATAGTCGGCAATTTCGGGTTTTGCGGCACTCACAGAAGCCAACAAAGTCGATTTACCCGCATTCGGGAAGCCCACCAGCCCCACATCTGCCAACACTTTGAGTTGCAAGATAATCGTCTTTTCTTGGGCTGGTTCGCCAGGTTGGGCATAACGCGGGGCTTGGTTAGTAGCAGTACGAAAATGCCAATTCCCCAACCCACCACGTCCACCGTGAAGGATTTCAATCACTTCGTTATCCTCTTTTATTTCGCACAAAAACTCGCCCGTAGTCGCATCATAAGCTACCGTTCCGCAAGGGACATCAATATAACAATCCGCTCCATCTTTCCCAAAACTGCGACTTTTTCCGCCACCTTCGCCGTCCGTTGCGATGATATGCTTCTTGTAGCGTAGGTGCAAGAGCGTCCAAAGGTTACTTTTGCCCCGCAGATACACATTGCCACCTCTGCCCCCATCGCCACCATCGGGACCACCTTTGGGAACGTATTTCGCACGGTGAAAATGCAAACTCCCTGCTCCACCCTTGCCCGAACGGCAATAAATTTTTACGTAATCGATGAAATTACTGCTCGGCATGTTGCAATAACGCTGTTAACATATCAATCTGGGCAAACGTTTCTTCTACTTCAAAGTTGCCATTCACCACAAAATAGTTGTTTCGTGCCAAATAATACCTGCAAATAGGTGCTGTTTGTTCGTGATACACCTTCAAACGGTGTTTAATCGCCTCCATGTTGTCGTCCGCACGTCCGCTATTTTCGCCACGTTTGAGGATACGTTTGACCACTTCGGGCTCATCGACCATGATATGCAACAGATAGGCTTTGATTTGCTTCTGCTCAAACAATTGCGTCAAGGCATAGGCTTGCACAATCGTACGCGGGAAACCGTCTAAAATAAAGCCTTTGCAGGATGTTGGGAGCGTGTCAATGAAGTTGCCGATGAGTTTTATCATAAAATCGTCCGACACTAAATTACCCGCGGCAAGGATGCCGTCTATTTCTTTACCTAACGCACTACCTGAGGCTATTTCGGCACGCAAGGCATCACCTGTGGAGAAATGCTTCAGACCATATTTTTGTTCAAGCAATTGACTTTGTGTTCCTTTTCCACAACCAGGAGCCCCTGTTATGATAAAGTTCAGCATAATTTTTGTTAAAATTACAGTTTTTTTGTGGAGCTAATGGGAGTCGAACCCATGTCCAAACAAGGACGCAATATGCTTTCTACATGCTTATTTTGGCTAAAATTTTCGATTGCAAACCAGTGCCAAACGACCTATTTGCAACTTATCCACTAAAATTTCTCTTTCTTACCGTGGCTTAAGAAAGATAGCTTTGATATTCCCACACCACTTGTTCCGTTCAGCCTCAAAGCGTGGCTTGGAGTGATGTCTCGTTTCAGCACCTGGTGCCGAAATAAAATCTAATCTACTATACTTCGATTAGGCAGCGAGAGCATAAGAATTGTTGCCAGTTAACTATTGAAGATGATATTTACGAGCGTATCTCCAAGGCTCGACATGCTTACATACCTCATCTACCTGCTGTCAAAACCAAATAGCCCCGATATGTTTTGCGAAGATAGATAAAATTATTGTTTTTGCACAAAAATTCAAATAAAGTGGAAAAATATGCAAAAAAGTGTATTTTACGCAAAAAAACTAATAATTCAAATTGGTCATCAAATGTGATTTCGCAGATTCTATATATTTGAGGTTGTTGAAAAGCACACTTTTTCGATGTGTCCATTGGGACAAATGAGCGTATATGTCCTCCGATGATAATTCTCCATATTGGTTCATGATATAATCAACTGATGACAACAATTCTAATGCAAAATCTGAATAATAGCCGTTTAAGAAAGATGTCGTTTTATCTGCTATCTGCTTCAACTCGTTATCGCTTTCAACTATATTTTTTACATCTGGATATGCATCTGCCACAAGCGATAATGCTTCAAAGGCTTTCTTGTCCATAGCACTATATCCCATGATATAACTTCCATTCATAGCGTACAACACATAACGTACTTTACCCGAATATGGTCCATAATATTGAGGCGTATATTTTAAATTGAATATATGCTGTGCTCCAAAACGTTGTAGAAAATAGCATACTTTCTCACTCGAGAATTCCGAAACAAACTCACCATGACGCACTAAGTCGTATAGCACATACAGCAGTAACGCACGTGCCTTAGTCAGAGGAATCCGTTCTGCCTTCATCTTTTCTGCTATCAAAGCATTAGGCTCGTATACAAAGATGTCAATGTTGCTATTTGATAGTGATTGTTCTATCATAGACCGAACTTGTCCCCAATTTAAGCCACCATTCCCCGCTCCCAAAGGAGGAATCGCAATACTTGTGATGTGGTATTGTTCTATTACATTAATTAAGTCATCGAGACCTGCTTGAATATATGCATACTCTGAAGGTCTACGCCAGTCTTTTTTTGTCGGGAAATTAATGATTATCTTCTCTCCGAAAATTGTACTTTGCTTAGTGACAAACAATTTGCCAATGCCAATATCGCCTGTCTTACACGCTTTCTGGTATAACTTGTCATTATTCGGGAATTGCGTTTTGAATTGCAATGCAATCCCTTTCCCCATAATGCCCATAAGATTAACGGTATTAACTAATGCCGCTGCGGGAGATTCCAATATATTTCCTTGTGTGTAATGTATCATATCAATAATAGGCTTGAGGGGCGATTTTTATAATCCCAGGATTTACGCCCATGTTCATTAACTGTTGTTTGGCATCTGTATTATAACATACATACCCTGCAATATGGTTTGGAGCAATATCTTCTTTTATAAGAAATTCTGCTTGTTTACGGCGTTTAAGGTCAAGATCATCTTCATTACTCCAATATCTTTCATTTATAGCATCCCAATCAATCAGTGCAGGAAGTTGATTTATATCCTTTGACGAATAAAATTCCGTCAGAAAATTGGTCGCATGTCCATCAGAAAAATAAAAAGTATAACCTGATTGTATAATTTCTTTCAAAGACACTACAACATATACTATTTCTTGTGGACGGTGTGCTTGTTTAACAAAATTGCCTCCGCTTTGAATAACAATAAGCATGGGCATTCTTACGCCAAAATAAAATGGAATAAAATCCCCTAAAACAATCTGTTGTCCATCAACATTTACGCTTCTTGTCGTTCTATAATCTATCAAACTAACATCACCAATTGGTATATAATTAGGATCAGCATTTGGTGACGATTTATGCACAATACCATACGACAAAATATGCGGAATATTCCCTATATGTGTCATTCTATACAAATGAATATCATCTAATGTCATTTGCTGTTTTGTGGATTTCTGCAACTTTCGGTTACGAAATTACTGTTTTTTTTGATATTAACAAACCCTTTGACGATTTTTACGATTTTGCAGATTCAACTTTTCCACCCTGATGCAACTATCAATCGGTGTACTCGATGTTGGTTGTAGAAGGTTTATCCAAAGTCTCAATTGTTTGCCCTGTCTTCAACAGGATCTTTGTTAAGGTGGACATCGGAGTACAATTCAAGGTGGTCATTGCTGGGTTGTTCCGCAAATCTAATGTCGTCAACTGATTCGTTCCGCATAATAAGGTATCCAATGCGACGCACGTTTTTACATCTAAGGTGGTCAATTTATTGTTGGAGCAATTCAAGGTCGTCAATGCCTCGCAATTGGTCACATTCAGGCTTGTGATTTGGTTATTTTGGCAAGTCAAGGTCTGCAAAGCCGTGCATCCTTGTGCATGTATCCGAATCAACTTACCATTTCCTTCGTCGCACTTCAAGGTCGTCAATGCCGTATTGTCTCGTACATCCAATTTTTTCAAGGCAGGCAAATTGTTCAACTCTAATGTCGTTATGTTGTAATTTTCTGCAAAGTTTATCGAATCTAAAGCGGTACAATTGTCTGCAATAAAGGTGGTCAGGCCACAATTTCTAACGCTTGCTGTTTTCATAGCGGTGCAACCCGATATGTTGAAATACTGCAGGCTTGGAAAATCAAAGATTCCCGTGCTTGTTTTGGAAGTACAACCAGACATATCATAATACTTAAGTGCCGTATTTGATAGATTTCCACCGACAAAAGCAGTACAACCTATTATTTTGACGGTATTTAAGTTGGTACAATACGTACCATATATGTATGCTAAATTGGTTAAACCGCTTCCATCAAACTCTTTAAGGGCTGTGTTGCTTCCAAAATTAATGTATTGCAACGCCGTATTCTGCTTGATATTTAACGCTGTGAGTTCATTGGCATTACAAACCAATCTCTTCAATGCCGTGCACGTAGTTACATCAAAAGTCTTTAACTTATTTGTCCCACAGTCTAAGGTATCCAAAGCCGTACAACCTGTTACATTCAAGGTCGTCAATTGGTTCGAGGAGCAATTCAGCGTGCCTATCTGCGTTAATGGGGTTACATCCAACGCCGTCAATTGGTTCGAAGAGCAATTCACTTTCTTGAGGGCAGGACAATTATCCATATTCAAGGTCGTTATCTTATTCGAGGAGCAATTCAGCGTGCCTAATTTCGTAAACTGGGTTATATTCAGGGTCGTCAATTGGTTCGCAGAGCAATTCAGCGTTTCTATCTGCGTTAATGGGGTTATATCCAAGGTTGCCAACTGGTTCGAGGAGCAATTCAGCGTCTTGATGGTAGTGCAATTCGTAAAGGTCAGGGTTGTTAACTTATTGTTTTGGCAAGCCAAGGATGGGAGTTTCGTATTGCTTACGTCCAATGAGGTTAAATTGCCATCCGTGGTTAGGCATTTGAGTTCGGTGAGCGAGTTGTTATTGCTTACATCCAAAAGCCTCAATGCCGTGCATTTGCTTATGTCTAATTTCGTCAACTGATTGGCTTTGCATACCAAGGTATCCAATGCGACGCATTTGCTTACATCTAAGGTGGTTAATTTATTGTTGGAGCAAATCAAGGTCGCTAATGCCTCGCACTCTGCCACATTGAGGGTTGCGATTTGGTTATTTTGGCAATTAAAGGTCTTCAAAGCCGTACATCCTTGTAGATGCACACGACTCAACTTACCCGTTTCGCACTTCAAGGAGGTTAATTCCTCATTGTTGCTCATATCCAATTTGGTCAAAGCGGGCAAGTTTTTCAACTCTAATGTCTTTATAGTATTTTTCGTTAGGTTGATGGAATCTAAGGCGGTACAATTGTCTGCAATAAAGGTTACTATACCACAATCTCTAAAGACGGCTCTTGTCAGAGCGGTGGAATTAGATACGTTAACATACCGCAACGATGGGAATTGTGCGAAGCCATAACTCGTTCTGGAAGTACAACCCGAGGCATCAAAATACGTAAGGGCAGTGTGTGCTAAGTTTCCACCGACAAAAGACGTACAACCTACTAATTTCATGGTATTTAAGTTAGAACAATTCGTAGCATATACGTATGCTAATTTGGTCATACCGCTTGCATCGAACTCGTTAAGGGCTGTATTGCTTTCAAAATTAATGTATTGCAACGCCGTATTCTGCTTAACATTTAACTCAGTGAGTTCGTTGGCTTTACAAATCAATCTCTTCAATGCCTTGCACGGAGTTAAATCGATAGTCTTTAACTTATTTGTCCCACAATCTAAGGTATCCAAAGCCGTGCAACCTGTTAGCGTCAAGGTAGTTAATTGATGGTTACTACATACGATCTTCTTCAGACCTGTGCAATTGGTTACATTCAAGGTCTTTAAGTACGCAGTATTGGTATATTGTAAGGTTTTAAGGCTAATACAGCCCGTTAGATCCATCGTTTCTATCAAATTGTTGCTTGCCGAGAAGGTAGTTAATGCCGTACAACCTTTTAAGTCGAGGGTCTTGAGTTTATTGTTCGACACATTGATGTCTTTTAAGGTCGTGCGATTCGCCAAATCTAATGCCGTTAATTGATTGGAAGAACAATCGATATATTCCAAAGCCTTATTTTGTTGGATATTTAATGACGTCAACTGATTGGAAGAACAAACCAACTTTTGCATATTTTTCGCTGAACTTATATCAAGACTTGTTAACTTATTGGAATTACAATGTAGTGAATCTAAACCCGTACAACCGTCCAAAATTAGGGTTACCAGTTGGTTATTGGAGACATTAATACGTGTCAAGCCCGTGCAATTCGTAGCATTAAAGTAGGTTAATTGCATATCTTTAAATCGAAGTGCAGAAGTGAATGTAGGACAATCTGTTATATCAACGTACTTCAATGGATTACTGCCCACATTAAGACTGACAAGGAGTGTACATCCAACTGTTTTGACGGTATCCAATACATTATTTTCTATATTAACCCTCCTCAGGTCTGTTAAATTACTTACATCCAACGTCTTCACCTGATTGTAAGAACAACTTATGAGTTGCAGTTTGGTATTCGCCTGTAGTTTCAACGTATCAATTTTGTTATTATCACATTGTAGTGTATCCAAGTTCGTGAAGTATTCGATACCTTTTACCGAACGGATGTTTTTGTTTTCAGCCGTGATATTTGTCACCTCGCGTCCCTCTGAGAGCGATAATCTGCCGTTGTTGTTTTTATCAAAGTTTTTACAAGCCGCTTTGAAGTTATTGTCATCCATTTGCAAGAAGATGTCAAATTCGTATTGCGTGAGTTTAATGTCGAATGACTCTTCTATTCCTTTCACGGTGATTGTTTCGACTCGTTCTTTGACTTCATCAAGATTTTCTGTGAAGTTTATCTCGATGGTCTGGTCGCCTACTTCTTGGGACGTTGGAGTATACGTCATCCAATCGGCTCCATTGGCTAAACTGGTTGTCCATTTGACACGTGCACGGAACTTAAACGTTCTAACCACTTCTTTGTAATTAGTCGTAATATCCGTTGTTGCTTCTGGATCGAATATAAATTCGGGACCATTCGTTTGTGTTACGGTAATCGTAATCGTTTCCTCTATTCCTTGAATCGTTACCTTTCCTACGCGTTCTTTGCGTTCGTAACTTTCAGCGATATTGATTTGCAATGTCTGGTCGCCTAATTGGTTCGAAGAGAAATCAGCCGTTTTATTGGGTCCAAAGGTAATCCAATCGACATTTGCGGTGGCCTTCCAAGAAACACGTGCGTCGAATTGGAATGATTTATCTTGTTCTTTGTAATCGGTTGTAATGCTGGTTGCCGAAACCTCGTAAACAAACTCTTTACCTTTTCCTTGCGTTACGGTCAAGGTGAAGGTACTATCGACACCTTTAATCGTTATCGTGCCCTGGCGAGGATAAGCCGTCTTGTTCTCAGCCACATTGATTTTCAATGTATGGTCGCCTAACTGGCCTGAGAACTTAGCCGTCTTATCGGTGCCAAACGTAATCCAACCATCATTCGTTGAAGCCTCCCAAGCTACACGAGCGTTGAATGAGAAGGATTCCGCTGTTTCATCATATTTTTCCTTGTAATCAGTCATGATGTTGGTTGCCGAATTCGCATAAACAAACTCTTCGCCTGCTCCTTGCTTTACAGTCACGGTGAAGGTACTATCAACACCTTCAATCGTTATCGTACCCTCCCGAGACGAAGCCGTCGTGTTCTCTGCAACATTGATTTTCAATGTATGGTCGCCTAACTGGCCCGAGAACTTAGCCTTCTTATCGGTGCCAAACGTAATCCAACCATCATTCGTTGAAGCCTCCCAAACAACACGAGCATTGAATGAGAAGGATTCCGCTGTTCCATCGTATTTTTCAGTGTAATCAGTCGTAATGCTGGTTGCCGAATTCGCATAAACAAACTCTTCGCCTTTTCCTTGCGTTACAGTCAAGGTGAAGGTACTATCGTCACCCTTGATCGTTATCGTGCCCTCTCGAGGAGAAGCCGTCTTGTTCTCTTTGATGCTTATATCCAAAGTGCATTTTTGAGCCGCTGAACCATCTGCTGGAGTAGGCTTAAGAGTCAACCAATCGTCTGTGGTCGTGGCAGTCCAACCAACACGAGCCTCAAATGTAAAGGATTCGGTCGTAGCAGGATACTCAACTTGAATGTCCGTCTTGGAACTCTCGTAAACAAACTCTTCGCCTTTTCCTTGTGTTACAGTCACGGTGAAGGTACTATCGACACCTTTAATCGTTATCCTACCTTTGCGAGACGAAGCAGTCTTGTTCTCTTTGATGTCTATCTTCAAAGTGCATTTTTGAGCAGCCGAACCATCATTAGGAGTAGGCGTAAGACTCAACCACTCGTCAGTGGTCGTGGCCGTCCAATCAACGCGAGCCTCAAATGTAAAGGATGTATCTTGTTCTTTGTAATCGGTTGTAATGCTGGTTGCCGAAGCCTCGTAAACAAACTCTTCGCCTGCTCCTTGCGTTACAGTCACGATGAAGGTACTATCAACACCCTTAATCGTTATCTCACCCTTGCGAGACGAAGCCGTCTTATTCTCAGCCACATTGATTTTCAATATCTGGTCGCCTAACTGGCCTGAGAACTTAGCCTTCTTATCGGTGCCAAACGTAATCCAACCATCATTCGTTGAAGCCTCCCAAACAACACGAGCATTGAATGAGAATGATTCCGCTGTTCCAGCATATTTTTCAGTGTAATCAGTCATGATGTTGGTTGCCGAATTCGCATAAACAAACTCTTCGCCTGCTCCTTGCGTTACAGTCACGGTGAAGGTACTATCGACACCCTTGATTGTTATCGTGCCCGTGCGAGAAGAAGCAGTCTTGTTCTCTTGTATGCTTATATCCAAAGTGCATTTTTGAGCAGCTGAACCATCATTAGGAGTAGGCGTAAGACTCAACCACTCGTCAGTGGTCGTGGCCGTCCAACCAACACGAGCCTCAAACGTGAAGGACCTTTTCGAAGCTGGGTTATCCACTGAAATACTCGTCTCGTCTGGATCATATATAAATGCGGGACCTGGCGTTTGGGTTACGGTAATCGTAATCGATTCATCTGTTCCCTTAATCGTTACCTTTCCTACACGGTCTGCACGGTCAAAACTTTCAGCAACATTGATTTTCAATGTATGGTCGCCCAACTGGCCTGAGAACTTAGCCGTCTTATCGGTGCCAAACGTAATCCAACCATCATTCGTTGAAGCCTCCCAAACTACACGAGCATTGAATGAGAAGGATTCCGCTGTTCCATCATATTTTTCAGTGTAATCAGTCGTAATGTTGGTTGCCGAATTCGCATAAACAAACTCTTCGCCTGCTCCTTGCTTTACGGTCACGGTGAAGGTACTATCGGCACCCGTAATCGTTATCGTACCCTCCCGAGACGAAGCCGTCGTGTTCTCATTTATCTCTATCTCCAAAGTGCAATCTTTAGCAACTGCACCTTCGGTAGGCTTAATACTCAACCAATCGTCTTTGGTCGAGGCCTTCCAATCAACACGAGCATCAAACGTGAACGACCTTTTCGAAGCAGGGTTATCCACTGAAATACTCGTTGCGTCTGGATCATATATAAATGCGGGACCTTTCGTTTGGGTTACGGTAATCGTAATCGATTCATCTGTTCCTGTAATCGTTACGTGGCCTACGCGGTCTGCACGTTCATAACTTTCAGCCACATTAATTTCCAATATCTGCTTGCCTAACTCATTCGAAGAGAAGGAAGTCTTTTTATCGGGACCTAAGGTAATCCAATCATCGTTGGTCGTGGCCTCCCAAGCAACACGATCGTTAAATGGGAATGTTTCCGTTTTTTTAGTGTAATCGGTTCGAATGTTAGTTGCATCTGGATTAAATTCAAATTCGGTACCATTCGTTTGGGTTACGGTAATCGTAATCGTTTCCTCTTTTCCTCTAATCGTTACCTTTCCTACGCGTTCTTTGCGTTCGTAACTTTCAGCGACATTGATTTTCAATGTATGGTCGCCTAACTGACCTGAGAACTTAGCCGTCTTATCGGTGCCAAACGTAATCCAATCGTCATCGGTCGAAGCCTCCCAAGCAACACGAGCATTGAACGAGAAGGATTCCGCTGTTTCCCCGTATTTTTCAAGGTAATCGGTTAGAATACTGGTTGCCGAACTATTGTAAACAAACTCTAAGCCTCGTTTTTGCTCTATGGTCAACGTGATGCTACTTTTAACACCCTGAATCGTTATCGTACCCGTACGAGGAGAAGCCGCTTCGTTCTCTTTTATCTCTATCTCCAAAGTGCAACCATCAGCAGCCGAACCTTTATCTGACTTAAGATGCAACCAATCGTTGTCGGTCGAAGCTACCGAAGCCGTCCAATCCACACGAGCATCAAACCAGAAGGTCTCTGTCGTAGCAGGATACTCTACCTCAATACTTGTCTTGGAAGCATCATAAACAAACTCCTCACCTGCTCCCTGAATCACAATAATCGTGATGCTACTATTGACACCCTGAATCGTTATCGTACCCTCCCGCGGAGAAGCACTCTTATTCTCTTCTACGCCTATCTCCA
>JBGUYG010000018.1:0-2816 GCA_045118535.1 Paludibacteraceae bacterium | reverse complement strand
CCCGCTTTGTCGCTGTTGAGGGGAACGAGGGCGTTTTTGACCTTGATTTCTACCTCGACTATCGTTTTGAATATTTTTCAAAATCTTTCAATGGCGTAAATTTGGGCGTTATCCGCTTGCGCTATTTCGAGAAAAGCAACAGCTTTATGCTTGTTAGCTTTGAGATTTAAACGTGCAGCATATCCTTAATATAACTCTCGTGTCATTAATTTGATGCGAGGGTTTTTTGTTAATTAAATGTTAAATCACCGGATTCTCTTGGTGATTTCAATTTTTATGGTTACCTTTGCAGTGGGGACCAGGAGGAGGCGTGTGATCTACAGTTACTCCGTCAGGACATCCCTATATGTTAATGTAATGTTAAAAATGCGGTATTGTTTGGCTATATCAAAATTATTTCCTACCTTTGCAGCATAGAAATTAAAAAAAAAATTATGCACAACATTTCAAAATTAATTCGAGAGAACAAGGTAGAGGCTTACAACTTATTGAAAGATAACTTTACCAATGGTTTGGTTGGTTTCGCCGCCGATGTCATCCAAGACGACTTCAAAGTAAATGAAAAGTGGGACGGAGACCTTTATGAGAATAACCTACCTTGGGCTGTTCTCGGAACTGACAATGGTGTTACTGATGCAGCAGTCCTCGCTGTAAGAATAAGCAACGAAGATACCCACACAATCGAGTGCCTGCTTTATGACAACGATAATCAAGAGTGTATCGGTTGGCATGATGATGCAGAGTTGGTGGGCATTACTGCCAATGAAGTCTATGAACGTATTGGTGAAGTTTGTAGTGAAATTCAAGAAAGCAACTAAAAACTACCGTTAAAATAATGTTAAAAAAGGCATTTCTCTTGGAGATTTGCCTTTTTTTGTTTATCTTTGCATCATCAAACAATATAAACATTAAGGATTATGGCAACTACAGAAAAAAAGAAAAAATTAACTAAAAAGGAAATTTCCCTTAATCGCAAAAATGCTGCGAGAATCTTAGACATCTATGCTAAAGGCTCCAACATTGATTCGTTGAAAGATGAAATCTATGGGCTTGTTCATAACAAGGTCATGGAATTAGTCGGTGAGGTTGAGAAGCGTTTTGACAACGGAATTGGCGACGAAAATGATGATGAGCGTTGGTTTGACAAACATGCCCGCCAAAACGCAATCGACGAAATATATGAGCGTTTGGCTTGTTGGATTAGGGATGAAGAATACCAAGCAGAAGCAGAACTTGTTGCTTATGATGTGGATGTGACCTACAAAGACGGAAACACCGAAGAAGAAACTCTCAGCGGTTTCATTGATGAAAAAGATATGTGGAAGCATTTTGATGAAAATCACAACATGGATGAAATCGAAGATATGGCAATCACTGATGAATGGATTGTCAGTGATGAATATAAGATAGATTAAAACTTTTGGACTTAACTGATAAATGGGCGATTACTTTGGTAGTCGCTCTTTTTTTTTACCCTTTTGCTTACAGGTAATTCTGTGGATCCAGCTTCGTCTTCTGTTCCTTCAGCTCCCCACTGCAAAGGTAATACATTTCTCAGACATACACAAACTTTCCGGTGGTTTTAACATTTTATTAACACATGGTTTTTGCTTTGTTAATTGATATTAAAATATTACTAAAAATTTGGCAGTTTCAAAACTATTTCGTACATTTGCAACACAAAAAACAAATATAGAAGATTATGGTTAGATTAAACAATTCAGACGATTACGAAAGTCTTGGTACACTTAAACTCACCAAGGAGAAATTTCCGAAAGCATTCAAAGCGAAAGTAGAAGAATTGCTTGAAGAGGGTGCATGCGCAACCGAAGAAGAAGCGGAGAAAGTCATTGCAGCTATGGATTTTGAGTTAGAAATCTATTATGAAAAGGGTACAGGACTTTTTGCTGTTGAAAGTGATGCCGTAGATAGTGGTACGATTTACTCGCCTTATACAGCAGAACTTTGCGAACATGCCGAATAATAGTTAAATAACAAATACGATTATGGGCGAAAAATATATTTATTATCTTTGTTGCAGCGATTACCGCCCAACAAGACGCACAATGAGAGAGATAAAATCAGATTTTAATAAAAATCTGCAAAAACATTCGTTGTCTAAAACAAAAAGAAAACAGCTATGGAAACAATAGATAAAATAAAACAAATGATTTCCGATGGTGTTCTCACACAAGAGGATGCTGAGAAGTATTTCCCCGAACTCAAAGAGAGTGAGGAATTGGGGATTAAGAAAAATATTCAATATGCTGTTCGTTGTACCTATGGAGATAATAGCGAAAAAACTGCTAAAATCATGGCATGGCTTGATAATCAAGAGACAAAAACCATCGAGGAAATCAATGGCGAGGATCACGTCATTGATGGTTTGGAGACTGCACTGCATATCCTCGAAAAGACCTATGGCAAAGTTCAAGGCTACCAAACTGACGATGGCATGTTGGAACATCAACGTGCTATTACTGCGCTAAAGAAGTTGTGTGAGCAGAAGCCTATCGAGTGGACTGATAATGACGAATACATCCGTAACTCCATCCTTCACACACTCGATATAAAGAAATGCCTATCTGAGAAAAATGGTGATAGCGAAGCAGCAAAAAAATGGCACACATATTATAATTGGTTTAAAACAAGGTGCCCTAAGAATAGTTAAATAAGTGTTAAAGGTACGGAATTTCTTTGTTAGTTCAAAGATTTTTCGTACTTTTGCATTGTAAAACATTAAAACAATAAAAGATTATGGCTCAAAAGTATTTTTGTCCCGATTGTGGGCATGAGTTTGTTCAAGGCGAATATAA
>JBGUYG010000017.1:0-18465 GCA_045118535.1 Paludibacteraceae bacterium | reverse complement strand
AAAAATAAGCCCATGCAAAAGACTTTAATATCATTGAGCGAAGCGGTTGAGGCGATAAAAACTGCCATTTTGCGAGGTCAGTACGAGGCATTGAAAGATGTAAATCGAGTGCAACTTGCCGTTTATTTTGCGATTGGGAAGTATCTGTCGGTGAATAATAAAAGATTTGAATATGGTGCAAAAACCATGGAGAAAATAAGTGAGCAGTTGCACAAAGATATGCCTGGTTTGAGAGGCTTTTCAACTTCGCTTCTGTATGAAATGCGTAAGTTTTACGATGTGTGGAATGAATTGGATATAGATTTTCCAATTGCAATTGGAGAATCTTCTGGTAGCACCGATTCAATTACAAAACAAGAAAAGAATTTTCCAATTATGATTGGAAAATCGCAACCAAATGAATGTCAGATTGATATATATCATTCCATGAGGATACCTAATCTTCATGGCTTTCCTGTTGAGGATTTCTTCAAAGTGCCTTTTACGCATCATATTCGCATTATGACAAAATGTAAAGACCTTTCGGCTCGATATTACTATATCCATCGTACTGCCGAAGAACATCTTTCTGTTGAGGCTCTTGAAAAACTAATCAAACAGCAAGCGTTTGAAAATAGAGATAAACTGCCGAATAATTTTTCACAAACCATTTCTAATTCATCAATGGCTCGCAAGGCAGTAATGATGTTCAAGGATTCATACGCGTTGGAGTTTATTAATACGGAAGAAATAGGTGAACGTGATAGCCAAGATATTGATGAGAGAGTTGTTGAACAAAAAATTGTCCAAAATATCAAAAACTTTATTATGACTTTCGGAAGGGATTTTTCGTTTATTGGCAATCAATATCACTTGGAAGTGTATGGCGTTGAGTTCTTTCCCGATTTGTTGTTTTTTAATCGCGAGTTAAATTCTTTGGTTGTTGTTGAACTGAAAATTGGTGAATTCAAGCCTGCATACCTTGCTCAACTGACCACTTATTTACAAATTCTTGATGACCATGTTCGCAAGCCGCACGAAAATCCTTCAATAGGCATTGTACTATGTAAATCAGCCAATAAAGACTTTGTGGAATACGTCATTCAGAAATATACAAGTCCGATGGGTGTGGCTACCTATAAAACCAACGATGATATGCCAGAAGATTTACGAAAAGCATTGCCAAATATCGATGATTTGAAAAAAATTATTAATGCCGAAATAATTTAGAAGAACCAAAATTAGATGTTTGATATTTTTGCAAAACACATATTGATAAGAATGATGACGGCAGACAGTTTTGATGTTTTTTATTAACAAAAAAAGAATTTATTACTACATTTGCAAAAAATAAGCCCATGCAAAAGACTTTTGACAAAGATACGATTATTCGCTGGGTCATCACGGCAGTGGTGGTCGTGGCTTTATATCTGCTTATACGGCGTTTGAGTGGCGTGTTGTTGCCTTTTGTGGTTAGTTTTTTGGTGGCGTATATTTTGGAACCTATCGTTAGTTTTTTTCAGTATAAATGTCGGTTGAAGTACCGTATTTTGTGCGTTTTACTCACGCTTAGTTTGACCATTGGTGTGATAGTGGGTGCGTTTGCGGTTTTGTCGCCGATGGTAGCGGAACAAGTGGAGGCGTTCTCCCAGAGTCTGCACGAATATCGTGCGAATTTAGGACAAACAAGTTACATCTCGCCCGAAATAGATGCGTACATCAAAGAGTGGGTGAGCAATTTAGACCTCAAAACGATGATGAATGACCCCGAATTTCGGGACACCGTCAAAAATATAATTCCCAAAGTGGGCAACATAATTAGTAGCGGATTGAGTAGTTTAGCGGGTCTTGCGGTGGTTTTTATTTGCCTGTTGTACGTTATTTTTATCCTACTTGATTACGAAAAAATCTCCAATAATTGGCAAAATTATGTGCCGCTTCGGTATCGCAAAACGGCAAAAACGCTTATGCAGGATTTGGGCAAAAATATGAGTGGGTATTTTCGTGGACAGTCGTTGATTGCCTTGTGCGTGGGGATTTTGTTCGCGATTGGCTTCCAGATTATTGATTTGCCGATGGGGATTGTGATGGGGTTGATTATTGGTGTTTTGAATTTAGTGCCGTATATGCAGGCGTTAGGGATATTACCGTGTGTGCTGTTGGGTTTGTTACAAGCCATGGGAAGCGACCGTCCGTTTTGGATTATTTTATTGAGTATTGCAGCGGTTTTTGTGGTGGTGCAATCCATCCAAGATTTGATTCTTACACCCAAGATTATGGGCAATGTAACGGGCTTGGGTCCGGCAATGATTTTGCTCAGTTTGTCGATTTGGGGTGCCTTGTTGGGCATCATAGGTATGATTATCGCCTTGCCTCTCACCACGTTGCTCATCTCCTACTACAAACGATTTATCTTGCACGAAGGGGGCGAAATGGCTCCCGAAAAGGAGTGATAGGGTTGGTTTTGAGGCATTTTTCCAAAAATCGGGCGTTGAATGTTTGCCCTGAAAGTCGAATTTTATTTGCAGAATAGCCTATATTTTGTACCTTTGCTACTGATTTTTGCGATTTATAGGTATGAAAAGAGACTCAAATGCCGAATTATTACGTATTATTTGTATAATTTTCATTTTACTGCATCATTTCTGTGTGCATGCCCTGTTTCCCGAAGTGGGTAAGGAAAAATTGGCCGACACCGAGTGGGATAGCCAACTAATGACGTTTTTGCACGGTTTTTTGTATATCGGGGTCAACTGTTTTGTGATGATAAGTGGTTACTACGGCATCAAAACCACGATGAGCCGCTTCGTTAGGCTTTATTTGACCTATTTTTTCTACAGTGCGTTGGCGTTGTTATACACGATTGGTTACACTTATTTCTTTGTGAGTCCCGATTTTACGTTTGATGCAAAAGAGTTGACCAATGCGTTTGTGAGCTTTGTTTTTCCGTTTCGATTGGGTGGAATATGGTTTATGACGTGTTATATTGCCTTGTTTCTGATAGCACCGCTCCTGCACATGCTTATTGAGCGTATCAATAAAAAAGAATACATCTGGTTGCTCATCATTTTGACCTTTGTAAACGTTTATTTTGGCTATTTTACTATCTCGGGCGTGGTTAATTATACGGGTTATAACATTGTGCATTTTGTTTGGCTCTATTTCATCGGTAACTTCATCAAAGAGTATATGACGGAGAATTTTCACCTTCGTAATCGCTGGAAATTCTTTGCGGGGTACGTTGTTGGGGCTTGTTTGTGGGGCACGCTTGCTTGGTTGAAGGGGAAGGGTGTCGATGTCCCGACTTGGCGAACATTCTGCTACCATAATCCGCTTTTAGTCATCAATACCGTCTGTTTCTTCCTATTTATTATGTCGTTTCGATTTCAAAGTCGGTTCGTCAATTTCTTGGCTTCATCCACGTTGGGCGTTTTTTTGCTGAATGAAAAAGTGGTTGGCTATCAAATACTGCAGCCTTTCTCGCATGTTTTTTCGCCGATGGTAAATGTGGCTGTTTGGTTGGGTTTGGCGATTGGTTTTTATGTGGTTGCGGTTATTTTGGATAAACTTTTGCACCTTATTATCAACCCGTTGCTTCGCTGCTACAACAATCGGCTTGATCCCAAATGGCAGAAATGGGTCAAAAAAGTGGAGAAAAGAATAGAAAAGGATTGAAGTTAATCCTCGTACAATAAACCGATGCAATAGTGTCGGTTATTTTTTTGTCTTTCAGAAAATTATGTACCTTTGCACAAGAAGTTTTGCAACATTACAACTATGTTTAGTCGGATTAAAAAAAGCGTTTTAGTAGCAACGCTATACCTATTTTCAGCCGTTTTGATATACGCACAAAACGATACTGCGGAGGTTACGCAAAAGCACAACTACGGTCGCACCACCATCGGTAAGGAGGATATGAACAACCGCGACCAATCATCGCATGCCATTGACGCTATTCGCGGTAGGGTGGCTGGTATGACGGTGGAAAAGAATGCCCAAAATGCGATGAGTGCCGTGCGACTGCGAGGTACAAGTTCACTGACGGGCAACAACGACCCGCTTATCATCGTGGACGGCGTGCTGGGCGATATGAGTTTGTTGGAAGCCATCTATCCTACCGACATTGAGTCTTTTCGGATTCTCAAAGATGCGAGCGAGACGGCACAATACGGCTCTCGCGGGGCTTCGGGTGTGATAGAAGTTACGACTTCACGTGGAAGCACAGGACGGCTACGCATCAACTATAATGGCTCGGTTTCGGTGGGTTCGGTGTATAAAACGCTGGATATGCTTTCGGCTGATGCTTACCGTAAGTTTGCCCAAGACCATTCGTTGGCGATTTTGGATTATGGTGCTTCTACCAATTGGCAACGGCAAATAACGCGTGTTGCTTTGTCGCACAACCACCATCTTGCCCTTTCGGGAGGTACGGAACAGAGTGCGTATCGTGCCAGCGTGGGGTATATGGATAATGAACGCGTTGTGGGCAAAACGGGCACACGCACGCTTATGTCGAACATCAACTTGACACACCGAATGTTTGAAGATATTTTGAAAATGGATTTTGGAATGTTTGGCTCGGTGCAAGAGGAAAAGCAGTTTTTCAATGAGCAGAAGTTGTTTTATAGTGCGGCTTGCTTCAATCCTACCTTCCCTGCTACCCAGAACGCCTCTGGCAGTTGGGACAACTATCCTGCTGCTTCGCAAATCTCCCATCCTAAGTCGTGGATAGAAGACGAGGTGCTGCCTGAAAATGCACATATCAGCACGAATCTCAACCTTGATTTTCGGCTTATCGAACCCTTGCATTTGCTTCTTTTTACTGCCTATACCTATCGTTTTGGGAACGAAACGCACAACTTGCCCACCGAAGGAGGTGGTACGGCATATCGAGGCTCGGACAAACAGCAAAGTATCCTCGCAAATGCCTCGCTGGCTTTCTCCAATAAATACACTATCCACGATATTTCGGCTACGGCACTTGCGGAACTCCAATCGGAACAAGAGTCGGGCTACCATGTAACGACCGAACGTTCCACTTCCTCGTTGCTTTCTGACAGGATTTCGGGTGGTTCGATGCGACCTTGGGATGGCACGGACTCCTACCGCACAATGAGTAATATGTTGTCTTTTATGGGCAAAGTGAACTATACGTTGCTTGACCGCTACACGCTTAATGTGTCGTTGCGGACGGACGCGAGCAGTAAGTTTGGCAAGAAAAATCGCTGGGGACTTTTCCCTTCGGTGTCGGCTTCGTGGATTTTGACCAACGAACGATGGCTGAAAAACCAACAAATCCTTGATGATTGGCAAATCAGTGCGGGTTACGGTGTATCGGGCAATCAGTCGGGGATAGATAGTTATTTGAGTTTCAATTTATACGAGCCGAACGGTGTTGCGAGCGTCAACAGCAAGTCGGTGGTTACCTATACTTCGTTGCGTAATGCCAACCCCGACTTGAAATGGGAGGTCAGTCGCACTTTCAATGTGGAGACGAATATGAGTTTTTGGCAGGGACGTTTGGTGGCAACGATTGGCTATTATAACGCGTCTGTTAGCGATATGCTTTATCCTTACCGCGTATCTACGC
Source organism: Paludibacteraceae bacterium (assembly GCA_045118535.1). Classification (GTDB taxonomy): domain Bacteria; phylum Bacteroidota; class Bacteroidia; order Bacteroidales; family Paludibacteraceae; genus Colicola. The sequence continues at coordinate 12,896 of JBGUYG010000017.1, read as the reverse complement.
CACCCTATACGTATCCCGTTTTGGTTGCCAACCTTGGTAAGATGCGGAATCAAGGCGTGGAAGTGTCGCTCGGAGCAACGGTAGTGAATACGCAAGATTGGAAACTGACCATCAACGGCAACGTTACTTGGCAACATAATAAACTCTTGTCGCTTGGTGGCTATTGTGGCAATGATTACTTGTATACTGCTGATTATCAATCACTTGCATCATTGAGCGGTGCAGGCTCGCACGGTGGCGACAACGACATCGTGTGGCAGATTGTGGGTGAGCCGTTGGGAACGTTTTATCTGCCGCGTTTTGAGGGTTTGGTGGAGAACGGTGCTGGTGGCTACGAATACAAAGCGGGCGAGTACCATATAGCAGGGCAGGCGACTCCGAAAGTGTTGTTGGGTTCAAACATCAGTTTGCGTTACAAGAGTTGGGATTTGTCCATACAACTCAACGGAGCGTTTGGGCATAAGGTTTTTAACGGCACAAGTTTGGCGTATATGAACCTAAATTCTTTGCCATTGTATAACGTGTTATCCAAAGCACCTTCGGCAAAGATTTACGACCAAAAAGTAACGGATTATTGGCTTGAGCGTGGCAATTACCTCAACATGGATTACATTACATTAGGTTACACGATTCCGTTGCCACAAAACAAAGTCGTGGAGACCTTACGTGTGGTGCTGACGATGAACGATGTGGCGACTTTCAGCGGTTACAGTGGGCTCACTCCCATTATAAACAGTAGCAATATCAATTCAACAATAGGCGTTGACGATAAACGCACATATCCACTTTATCATACCTATACGATTGGCGTGTCGGTAGGATTTTAACCCCAAATGATTATGAAAAAGCATTTCTATATTTTTTTGATAAGCGTCTGCATAGTGATGATTCCAGCGTGTTCTTTTCTGGACGAAGAACCGTATTCTGCCCTGACTGACGACAATGTGTATTCGTCCATGTCGGCTTTGCGACAAAATGCCGTCCTGTCAATCTACCACTATATAGGGGGCGAATCGGACTCGCAAGGGTTGCAAGGAACGGGTAGGGGCGTGTATGACCTCAATTCTATCACGACCGACGAACAGATTATGCCCACGCGTGGTGGCGACTGGTACGATGGTGGCTATTGGCAGAGCCTTCATTTGCATACGTGGACGGCTGGCGATAAGTCCATTGACGACACTTGGAACTATCTCTTTAAGGTGGTCATGCTTGCTACGAAAGGGATTGAAGCCATTGATGCTTACTCGCTTGCTGATGCCGATGAGCAGGAGTTGCGTGCCTTGAAAGCCGAGTTGCGTGCTTTGCGTGCGATGTACTATTTCTACCTTGTGGATATGTTCGGAAGGGTGCCTATCGTTACTTGTTCAGATGTGGCGAGTGAGAGTTTGACGCTTGCTGATAGGGGTGAGGTGTATGATTTTGCTATCAAAGAACTGCAAGCCGCGATGCCTTTGCTCACCCACGAACTCTCGAATGATCCGTTGGGGGAGTATTATGGCAGAATGACGTACTATGTGGCGAGGTTTGTGCAGATGAAACTCTTCCTCAATCATAAGGTCTATACGGGTAAAGAAGACCTTGCGTTGTACGATTCGGTGCTTGTTTGTGCGGACGACTTGGCGAAGAAATATCAACTGGAAACTGAGTTGGCAACCAATTTTTCGCTCAATAATGATAAGTCGAAGGAAAATATCTTTGTGATTCCTCGCGAAGTGGGGCTTTTTACCACCCGATACAATTATTTTCACCGTTCGGCACACTATAATCACGCTTCTGCGATGGGTATTGGGGGCGAAAATGGACAATGTGCCACATTGCAGACCTTGCAAGTTTTTGGCTACAAAACAGCCCAGCAAGACCCGCGTTTTGCCATGTATTTTTACGACGATACGGTCAAAGTGAACGGTCAAATCGTTACGGCTGAAGACGGAAAATCGCCCCTTGTGTATTATGCCGAAAAAGTGGCACTCGACCTCTCCGGGACTGAGTTTGAGAAGACGGCAGGAGCCCGTATGAAGAAGTATGAGCACGACCCCAATGGACAGAGCGATGCAACCGTTGGCAAAAACGACATTGTCCTTTTTCGTTATGCGGATGTGGTGCTGATGAAGGCCGAGGCATTGGTGCGAAAAGGGCAAGATGCTACGGCAGAGATAAACGCTGTGCGAGACCGTGTAGGAGCCACGCAACTCACTTCGGCACCGACGCTTGATGATATTTACAAAGAGCGTTGGCTGGAACTGATGTGGGAAGGTTGGCACCGCAATGATATGATACGTTTCGGCAAATGGACAACCAACGGCACCCTCTCTCCCACAGACCACACGACCGTCTTTCCTATCCCAGGCGACATGATGCTTATGCACCCGCAATGGAAGCAGAATGAGGGCTATAAGGAGTAGTTTACGGCACCAATTTTTAAATTATGATACAATATATTCAAGATACGGAGCATTACACTGAAATTTTATCGCGAATGATGAATGCAAGACGGTTGCTATGGATTGCCACAGCCGATTTGAAAGATTTATACGTCAAACAAAACGATAATGCTGTTCCTTTTTTGAAAAAACTCAATGACTTGCTCAAACGTGGCGTAGAAGTGCGATTATTGCACGCCAAAGAGCCAGGACAACCTTTTCGTGATGATTTTGATAAATTCCCGCTTCTGTGGAGCGAATTGGATAGGCGACTTTGTCCAAGAGTGCATTGCAAACTGATTGCGATTGATAGCGAGTTTGTCTATATTGGTTCGGCGAATATGACGGGTGCAGGCATGGGAATGAAGTCGGAAAATAGACGGAATTTTGAAGCAGGCATATTAACCGATGAGCCTGGTCTTGTGGATTCTGTGATGTCGCATTTTGATAACATTTGGGAAGGGGTTCGTTGCACTAAATGCGGACGAAAAGAGTTTTGTGGCGATAAAATCAAGTGAATTTGCCTCATTTTTGTATGGAGCATCGCAAGATTATACACGTGGATATGGATGCGTTTTTTGTGTCTGTGGAGGAGCATGATAATCCTGCACTCAAAGGTCATCCTGTTGTCGTGGGGTATGACGGACCGCGAGGAGTCGTTGCCACAGCCAATTATGAGGCACGCAAATTCGGCATTCATTCAGCACAATCCATCGCACATGCCCATCGTTTATGCCCCAATCTGATAGTGGTTGCTGGACATTATAACCGCTACAAAGAGGTTTCGGCACAGGTTCATACTATTTTTCGCGACTATACCGACCTCATTGAACCGTTGAGCCTCGATGAAGCCTATTTAGACGTTACCAACAACAAAAAAGGTATCGTTTTAGCGGTGGATATAGCCAAAGAAATAAAACAACGTATTTTTGAAAATACGGGTCTCACGGCATCTGCAGGAGTGAGTTTTTGCAAGTTTCTTGCCAAAGTAGCGAGCGATTACCGCAAACCCAATGGCTTGTGCGTTGTGCATCCCGATAAAGCACTTGAATTTATTGACACATTGAAAATAGAGCGTTTCTGGGGTGTAGGTGCCAAGACGGCTAAACGGATGCACACTTTTGGGATAAACAACGGGAAAGACTTGCGTGAGGTGTCGATCAGCACGCTCACACGTGAGTTTGGGAAGATGGGAAAGGTGTTCTACGATTTTGCACGAGGCATTGACCATCGTCCTGTTGTAACCGACTATGTCCGTAAGTCTGTGGGCTGCGAACGCACATACGCCGAAGACCTTGCCACATACGAGGAGATGTTGCTCGAACTTACGCCTCTTGCGACCGAATTGGTTCGGCGTTTGGAAAAAAATAACTTCAAAGGTCGCTCGCTCGTATTGAAAGTGAAGTACAGTGATTTTCGGCAAACGACTCATAGTTTTACGGGAACTACGGCGATTGAAAGTATGGATGAGGTTTTGCAAATTGCCCAAAAATTGCTTTCGGAGGTGGAGATGAACGGACGTGTTGTGCGTTTATTAGGCTTGACCGTTACGAGTCCGTTTGTTGCAGAAAATCGACAGGAAGAGTCGCATTTGTTGGCATTTGATTGGTAAAATATTGTTTTTAGAAACTAAATTTTAAATTGCTGAAAAGTTATTTTATCAGCAAAACTGATAAGCTTTTTCCGCAATATGCCGTAACTTCGTATCGGATTTCAAAATTTAACATGTATGAAAACGATTTATGAATGTTCGCACAGTAAAGCCGTGAAATGGATGACGGTTGTTTTTGTGGCAGTTACAATTGCTGCTATTGCGACGGAGGTGTGGTATGTTTCGAAGGGCGTCAACCACGTTTCTGCCATCGTGATTATTATTGTGCTACTGCTCGCACTACTGTCCTGTTTTTTCCTCTATCCACAGTACATTATTGCGGACGATGAAGGAATCGGTGTTCACACGCTCCTGCGTACGATCCGTATTTCGTATGAGCAAATTGACCGCATTGAGCGTGCACCAGAGAATTTTATGGGCAACACCAATACGTTGCGTCTGTTTGGTATCGGTGGAGTGCTTGGTTTTATTGGCTTCTTCAAAACGAAAGGTATAGGGACCTATCGCTCTTTTGTTACCGACAAGACAAAAGCGTTTCTTATTTATCGCACGAAAGGTCTTCCTGTAGCTATTAGCGTGAGTGAACCCGATGAGTTTATGCCGTATTATCTCAAAGGTAAAACGAAAGATGAACCCTTAAAAGCCTGATGTCTTATGAATATACTGCATGATTTCTCGACTGCTTTATTACAAGCACGCCAACGTAAAGGCGTAACACAAGAACAGATTGCATGGAGTCTGAATATCTCGCATGCCACGTATAATGCGTGGGAATGCGGTCATCGACTTTGCCCGTACAAGCATATCATTGCGTTAATCAATTACTTTGACGATGAGCAGTTTACCAGACGTATATTGCGAATCCTACTCACTTTGCAGCACAATATGGCAGGGCTTAACCGTATGTCAGAGGCAGAATTGACGACCTATTATATGAAACTCATCGCACTGCTGACTGACGAGTGTGCCGAATGGCTGAAAAGTATAAAATAAAAAGGAACCTCATCTTTGTTGGGTGAGATTCCTTGCTGAGCCACTGGGCGGACTCGAACCGCCGACCCACGCATTACGAATGCGTTGCTCTACCAACTGAGCCACAGTGGCAAACAAAAGAAACCGAAAGTTTTGAAAACAAAAAACTTCGCTTCGCAAACTTCCGTGCACGAAGATACAAAAAAAAATAAAAAAATAAAGTTTTTGTGATTTATTTTTTTCGCCCTTATATCTGAATCCAACTTGCAAGACTTAAATCTTCAAATGTGTTCCATTTAGTGGGCTTTAACCAACCTTTCGGCGATATGGTTATAGTATTGGCATTATTATTCAGCCAAGCCGACCACCATGGGTATGTGGAATTTGTGATTATGTTATGCTTTGCTTGCGACATCAAATACATTCCGCAAATATATTTACAATTTTTGTCATAACTTTCGCAAGGAATGATGTTAAATTTACCGTCCACATTTATATTTTTCAAACTCCATTCCATATCATCGGAAAACATATAAAAAATGGGATTCTCAACACGTTTAGCAATCTCTTCTAATGCACGATTATAATAATCGGCAGCAAGAGCAACGCCAAGTTTTACATAATCACCACGTCTGACGGAAAGAGCAACGGAGTTAGAATTTCGGATGTCTTCTAAAATTTTCGCATTTTCTGCACTTAATGGATTTTTAGGCGTAAAATCATGAACTAATCGGTCTCTTATTTTATTAAAATACTTTGGGGATTGAAAAAAGCCGTCATAAAGCACATCGCCTTTAATCTCTTGTAGTTCTGGCTCGTATCTATTGATAATTTTTTCAAATACTCTATGGGTAGGAAAAATTTGTATATGCTTTTTGGTATACTTATAAATCAACTTATGGATTTTTTCAGCGAATAGGGTTTCCTGCAAACATTCCTTTATTTGATTTTCGTCAGCAAATTTTAGCGTAGTATTGAATAGGTTAAGTTGAATAAATAAATGAGGCTGTTTATTTTTTTTGGGCATATGATCATACCAACTACAATCGAACAAAACATCTTCGCCAAGAGATTTAGCAAACGCATATTGGAACATCTGGTTTCCCAATCCACCTATCAATTTAACGATTCTCATACACCACAATAGTTTTTTTATTTTTGCTTTCTAACTAATTGTAAAAGCATTACGAAAGTACAATTTCTCAAAAAAAACACCAAAAAAATCCCGACATTTTCGCTATTTGCATATAGGAAAAACATTTTTAACAAGACGAATTATGTAAAAAAGATACCAAATTTATGCTTTTTATGATGTTGATAAGCAAATTCAATTAAATTTTTGTTTATTCAATTTTTTGCTGTATCTTCGCAGGCGTTGCCGTGATGGTGGAATAGGTAGACACGAAGGACTTAAAATCCTTTGGGCAGAAATGCCTGTGTGAGTTCAAGTCTCACTCGCGGTACAAGTTTTCCAAAAAAGAAACCACAAATCGGTTTCAAAAAATCAACTTTTTGCATATTTTTTTTGAAAATTACAAATTTAGTTATATCTTCGCAAGGTTTTGCGTTGGGCAGAAGAAGTACTATCAGCCGTATAGTCGCCTGAGCAATAGAATTTTAATTTATGTTATAATGTACGCAATTGTAGAAGTGCAAGGTCAGCAGTTTAGAGTAGAGGCTGACAAAAAAATTTTTGTTCACCGTATGGAGCAACCCAAAGGGACAGAGGTTACTTTAGACAAGGTTCTTTTGGTTGATTCGGGTAAAAAAGTTCAAGTAGGTACACCGTTAGTTGCAGGTGCAAGTGTGGTGGCTGAAGTGGTAGATGATGCCGTTCGTGGCGATAAAGTGTTGGTTTTTCATAAAAAACGCCGTAAAGGTTATCGCAAAATGCAAGGACATCGTCAAAACTTTACAGAATTATTGATTAAAGAAATTAAAAGTTAAACTTACTAAAAAACAAATAGATTATGGCACATAAGAAAGGTGTTGGTAGTTCAAAGAACGGTCGTGAGTCAGAAAGTAAGCGTTTAGGCGTTAAAGTTTTTGGTGGTCAATGGGCGAAAGCGGGCAATATTGTTGTTCGCCAACGCGGTACAGTACATCATCCCGGTGAAAATATGGGTATCGGAAAAGACCATACTTTGTATGCTTTGGTAGATGGTGTAGTAAGTTTTCGTAAACGTAAAAATAATCGTTCTTACGTCTCAATTGTTCCCGCAGAATCTGTGGCACAAGCGTGATAGTGGGAGCAAAATAGGATATTTATCATTTAAAAATACGCTCTCCACTTGCTTTGTGTGGAGAGTTTTTTATTTTTTTAGTTATGCTAACATTACAACAAATCAACAACGATAAAGAAAAAGTGATTCTTGGATTGGAAAAGAAACACTTCGCTGATGCACGTCAAACCATTGAAAAAGTGCTTATTTTAGATAAAGAACGCCGCGATGCACAGCAGAAAAAAGACGATGCTTCGGCTCAAATCAACAAAATTTCCAAGTCAATTGGCGAGTTGATGGCACAAAAGAAATTGGACGAAGCACAACAAGCAAAGGCTCAAACAGCCACTATCAAGCAAGAAATTGCACAGTTCGAAGCCCAGATGGAAACCGCAGAAACGAACTTGCGTGAATTGTTGTACACCATACCCAATGTGCCGTATGACGCAGTGCCAGAGGGGACGAATGCCGAAGATAATGTGGTGGTGAAGTTGGCAAATACGCGTGGGAGCGATGGGAAATGGAAGACGGTGGAACTCAACAAACGTATTGCGGATTTGAGCGAGGAAGAAAAAGTGGTGCAAGGATGCGATTTTGCGAAACTTCCACATTGGGAGTTGGCGAAAAAGTATAACTTGATTGACTTTGATTTGGGTGTGAAAATTTCGGGTGCAGGCTTCCCTGTTTATATCGGCAAAGGGGCTCAATTACAGCGGGCTTTAATCAATTATTTCCTCACCAAAGCGGGGCAAGCTGGATATGTTGAGATTCAACCTCCAACGGTGGTCAATCAAGCCTCAGGCTTCGGAACAGGGCAGTTGCCAGACAAAGAAGGGCAGATGTACCATTGTCCCATTGATGATTTGTACTTGATTCCGACTGCCGAAGTGCCAGTTACGAATCTATATCGTGATGTGATTTTGGAGGAGAGTCAATTGCCCATCAAAAATTGTGCCTACACGGAGTGTTTTCGGCGTGAGGCAGGTTCGTATGGGAAAGATGTGCGTGGACTGAACCGTTTGCACGAGTTCTCCAAAGTGGAAATTGTGCGAATTGATACGCCCGAACATAGTGCCCAAAGCCATCAGGAGATGTTAGACCATGTGGAGTCGCTCTTGAAGGATTTAGATTTGCCGTATCGTATTTTGCGGTTGTGTGGTGGTGATATGAGTTTTACAGCGGCTTTATGTTACGATTTTGAGATTTATTCCGAAGCCCAAGAACGCTGGTTGGAGGTGAGTTCGACAAGTAATTTTGACACCTATCAAGCCAACCGTCTGAAATGTCGCTATCGTAATGCAGACAAAAAAATATCGCTTTGTCACACGTTGAACGGCAGTGCGTTGGCTTTACCGCGTATCGTGGCAGGTATTTTGGAGGACAACCAAACCCCCGAAGGCATACGGATGCCCGAAGTGTTAGTGCCGTTTTTAGGTTTTGATATAATTAATTAGTTATGAAAATATCGTATAATTGGCTGAAAAAATATATCGCTCTGCAAGATGACCCCTATACGATGGGCAAAATCCTCACGTCCATCGGCTTGGAAGTGGGGACGGTGGAAAAGGTGCAATCGATTCAAGGTGGGCTTGAAGGGTTGGTGGTTGGCGAGGTAATAACCTGCGTTCCGCACCCTAATAGCGACCATTTGCACATCACAACGACTCGTTTGCAACCCAACGAAGAACCGGTGCAAATCGTGTGTGGGGCACCGAATGTGCAAGCAGGGCAAAAAGTGATTGTGGCTACTGTGGGGACGCGTCTGTATAGTGGCGAGGAGTCGTTTGTTATCAAAAAATCCAAGATTCGCGGCGAGGAATCCTGCGGAATGATATGTGCCGAAGACGAAATCGGGGTGGGGAATAGCCACGATGGCATCATTGTTTTGCCCCCAGAAACGCCCGTTGGTATGCTGGCAAAGGATTTTTATGAGGTTGAAGACGATTATGTGATTGAGGTGGACATTACGCCGAATCGTGCCGATGCGTTGTCACATTTTGGCGTTGCGAGGGATTTATTTGCTTATTATAGTTTTCATAATGCTGGAAATGTGCCTGCTTTGACGCCACCTTCGGTCGATGATTTTAAGGTGCAATCGAATGCGTATCCTGTTGAAGTTCAAGTAGTTGCGAAAGAGGCTTGCCCAAGATATACAGGGGTTACGGTAAAAGGAATTGAGATAAAAGATTCGCCTGCTTGGTTGCAAAATTGTTTGCGGACGATTGGCGTTCGACCCATCAATAACGTGGTGGATGTGTCCAATTTTGTGTTGCACGAACTCGGAACGCCGTTGCATACGTTTGATGCCGACCATATCAAAGGCAAAAAAATCGTGGTGGATTTGGCAAAAGAAGGCGAAAAATTTGTTACGTTGGACGGGCTTGAAAGGACGTTATCCGCTAACGATTTGATGATAAAAAATGCGGACGAATCAATGTGTATTGCAGGTGTTTTTGGTGGATTGGAGTCGGGTATTTCGGAAACAACCAAGAATGTGTTTATTGAAAGTGCCTATTTTAATCCGATTTATATCCGTAAAACCGCACGCCGACACCAACTTTCGACCGATGCTTCGTTCCGTTTTGAGCGGGGTTGCAACCCTTGCAATAGTTTGTATGTGCTCAAACGTTGTGCGACTTTGATACAAGAGGTTGCAGGAGGCGAAATTGCGATGGAAATTGCCGATGTGGCTGACGATTTAACGGCTTTGACGGCACCTTTCCCCGTTAAAATGTCGTATAATCACGTAAAATCGTTAATTGGCAAGGAGATAACGCAAAGCGAATTGGAGACGATTTTGGGTGCACTGGAGATAAAAATCAAAGACAAAAAAAGCACTGCGGACGATGTGATGTACGACTTGCAAGTGCCAAAATATCGGGTGGATGTGCAACGCGAATGCGATGTAATTGAAGATGTTTTGCGGATTTATGGCTACAATAATGTGCCTTTTACGGACAAGATGTCTTCGAGTTTATCCTACGCACAATCTGATGAATTCGCCACGCAGAGAACGATTAGCGACCAATTGACAGCACAAGGATTTAATGAGATTTTGAACAATTCGCTCTCCAAAATACAGTACTACCAAGAGCATTTGGACGAGTGTGTGCAAATCAAAAATCCGCTGAGCCAAGACCTTGCCGTGATGCGTCAGACGCTCTTGTATGGTGGTTTAGAAAGCATTTCTCGCAACGTAAATCGCCAAATTAGTAATTTGCAATTTTATGAATTTGGGAACTGCTATCATCATACTGCGTCCTCGGATAGCGACCCGTTGAATGCTTATCGCGAGGAAAAACACTTGGGATTATGGCTCACGGGCAACAAAACCGCACAAAGTTGGGTGCTGCAAGACCAAAAAGTGTCGTTTTATCAACTGCACGCCTACGTCAATAATATCCTCATCAAGTTGGGTTGCGATGTGGAAGCGTGTCAATTAGAGCCACTGAAAAAGGACGAATTTGCGGACGGATTGACGATAATGTACCAAAATAAACCCATTGGCTACATGGGGATCGTGTCTGCGAAGGTGCTCAAAGAGTTTGACATGGATAATGCGGTTTATTTTGCAGATTTGTATTGGAAAGAGTTGCTGCAAATCAAGAAAAACTATCAGCCTGTGATTGTTGATATTCCGAAATTCCCAGAAGTGAAGCGGGATTTTGCGTTGTTGGTGGATAAGAGTTTGTTGTTTGCGGACATCAAAAAAATTGCGTTAGAAACCGAGCGAAAATTGCTGAAAAACGTGTATTTATTTGATGTTTTTGAGGGAAAAGGAATCGAAGAAGGCAAAAAAAGTTATGCTCTTTCGTTCATCTTGCAAGATGCCGAAAAAACGTTGAAAGACAGTCAAATAGAGAACGTGATGGCACGTTTGCAAAAGGCATTTGAGGAAAAATTAGGTGCCAAATTGCGGTAAAATGTGGCGTTATATGTGAAGAGTGCGGGTTGAAATACAGCCCGCACTTTTTTTGTTAATAAATTCTATACCAAAGTTAGTATGCAACGTATCATCTATTGGAAAAAGTTGTATGTCTTTTTGTTCTAATTGTATCATAAATTATTTCTCAAATTCTTCCATTGTTCATCTGTTACACCGTATGATTTGAGGATTTTTTCATAATCCGACAGCGTTGCAACACCATCATTTTCTCTCGCTATTTTGCATAGTTCTTGGAAAGTGGCAATAAATTTATACCTGCCTATTTCATGTAAAAACTGATTCAAAACATAAGGAATCCGTTCATAGCGTGCTTTATATTTATAATCCGTTGATAGCGTATCATATCCTTCGGCTAATACCCTGATTTGTTGTTCGTTTTCCGTTAACATATTAATGTATGCATGAGTTGCACTATCTACTTGTTCTTGTGTGTCATAAAAAATAAGCATAGAAATATATTCATTAAGACCTTCACCAAGAATATCCCATTCAGGATTCCATTCTTCTTTTTTAGTCATTTTTGAGGATTTAATTGGCATAAAAAGGTGACACATTTCGTGAGACATAATACGCATCAAACTTGTATCTGCCAATACAATAAAATCATTTGGCTCATTAAAAAAAACAGCCCCATATTTGTCATCACTTATTACTTCTCCAAAATAACTGTATAAAAAAACAATATTACGTTGAATGGTATCGCCAAAAAAACATTCTAATTTATTGAGCATAGTTGTTATTTCTTCGTAGTATGTATCTATTTTTTCATTCGGTTGGATATTGGAAATGGAGCAAGTCTTATAATCTATATCAAACTGTTTTGGAGCAAATATAGAAAGAGAAGATTTTGCAGTAGTATAAGTACTATAATTTTGTAATCTTTTATTGATAATATAAAATTCAATCTCTCTCTCACTACTATGCCCATTAACAAAAATAGTATCATTTCTCCTCATATTATTTTTGTTTATCCATAGCAATTCGTCGTCATTGTTATGAAAAAAATATACTTTATCCCATTGCATATTAGCTGTTTTAAAGTGGCAAATATATTTCAAACTACCTCCACCGTCATCATATCTGTCAAAACATAGTGTAGAATTTTTAGGTCCTCCAAATATTTTATGCAAAGACAAATAATCATACTCTAAACGGATAATACATTTTTTCTTTTTATTTATTGGAATACAAACACCATATTCTGTTGAATGATATTTTTCTGTTCTTTTGCCATCAACAAAAACATGAAAAAATAGATGTCTAGACAAAGCAAGAGTATCTTCTTTGGTTTTAGCCAATTCAAGTATAGAATCTAATGCATTCTGTTTATACTCTTCCCTACAGTCTAAATACATAGTTAAATATGAAGCAGATTCGTTTTCTATTATTATTGTATCTTGCATGTCCTCCTTCTCAAAAATAAATTCTTGTTCTACTTTTATCACATGATTATAAAATTTAGTACAAAAGTCAGCAGGCAACACTTCCACTTTTAAGGAGGTTTTAACAGTAGCATTCGCAATTACGCTAACCAAAATGCAAAGAATAAAAAATATCTTTTTCATAAATTATCGTTTTAATCTTATTCTAAAAATCACTATAGATTCACAAAAGTACAATATTTTTTTATGCACTACAATAGAACTTTTTGGCAATAGACATGAATTAATGCATTATGGAAGTGAAGAGTGCGGGTTGAAATACAGCCCGCACTTTTTTTG
>JBGUYG010000016.1:0-8358 GCA_045118535.1 Paludibacteraceae bacterium | reverse complement strand
ATATTCATCTTTGATTCGCTTTAATACGTTATGTGCTTTCTGCAATTCTTCATTGGGCTTGTCTAAAATCTTAATCACATTGCTTTTTCCTGTTCCCCATTCTCCTTTAAGCCCAATAATACGAGGTATTTGGTTTTCATTATTGCCATCAGCAGATATAATATGCTCTGCAATGGCGACAGCCAAACGCTCTTGCGACTTGCCTTCTGTGTAATCTTCTCCACCAGGCAAGTTTGATATAAATTGTGGATAACCTATTTGACGCATACTTTTTTATTTTCGATAGTTAGCACAAAGATACATTTTTTCCGAAAAAAAATTATCCATTTTTGTACGTTTTTTGTAATTTTGTGATGTTAATACCGTAAAAAACGATGAAAGATAATTTAAGTTCGCAGATTGTATTGACGCATGTAGGACAGAATTTGTATCAGCCCGTAGATGTGTTTGCACAAAGTCAAATTACGCGTTTGGAACTTATTCCGACACAGATTTGTCAGGATGTTCCACAGTGCGTGTCGTTAGTGGCGAATCGGATAGCCGATTTGATTAAAAACAAGCAAGCCAAAAAGCAAAAAGCGGTTTTGTGTTTTAGTTTGGGACGCACGATGCGGGATATTTTTGATGCGTTGGTCAAAAAACACAAGGAAGGGTTGAGTTTTCAAAACGTAATTGTCTTCATCGCGTACGAATATTTTCCACTAAAAAGTAATACCAACGGCTGTTTGGCACAATTGAAAGATGTCTTTGTCAATCACGTAGATATTTTGCCCGAAAATGTACACGCATTAGACGGTTTTTGTACACAAGATAAAGTTCTAAGTCATTGCGAAAACTACGAAAGGCAGATTGAGGAGGTTGGAGGAATTGATTTTCTGCTGTTGGGCATTGGTGCAAAAGGAAATATCGCTATGAATGAGCCTGGTACGACCTTTGGCACACGGACGCGGTTGGTTTTGTTGGACAACAACTCGCAACAAGAAGCCAAGTATCTCTTTGACAACTCGGAACAAGTGCCTGCTGCGGCTCTAACGATGGGAATAGACACGATTTTGCACGCCAAAGAGATTGTTTTGGTGGCTTTCGGAGAGCATAAAAACGACTCTATTCATCAGGCCATCGAGTCGCCATACACAACGACGTACCCTGCGAGCGTGTTGCAGATGCATCATAAAGCCGAAGTGATTATTGATGTGAACGCCGCAAACACCCTCACGCGTATTCAATATCCGTGGATTGTAACCTCGTGCGAATGGAATAATCAGCTGACACGGCGTGCGGTGGTGTGGTTGTGCCAGAAAACGGGCAAACCGATTCTCAAACTGACCAATAAAGATTATAACGACAACGGTTTGAGTGAGTTGGTTACGCTGTATGGTAGTGCGTACAACTGCAATATCGCGATTTTTAACGACTTGCAACATACCATCACGGGTTGGCCAGGTGGAAAACCGAACGCGGACGACAGCAACCGTCCCGAGCGTGCGACTCCGTATCCCAAAAAAGTGCTGATTTTTTCGCCGCATCCTGATGATGATGTGATTTCAATGGGTGGCACTTTTTCACGCCTCATCAAACAGGGGCACGATGTGCATGTGGCGTATGAAACGAGCGGTTGTATCGCGGTTTGTGATGACGAAGTGGTGCGTTTTATGGATTTTATGAAGGGTTATAAGCAACTTTTTTTGGAGCAAGATTCGATTATTGACCAAAAATATGCCGATTATATGCAGTTCTTCCAGTCGGAGAAAGTGGGCGACCAAGACACACGCGAGATTTTGGATATTAAGGCGTTGATTCGTCGAGGAGAAGCCACTGCAGCGTGTCGTTATATGGGTTTGCCAACCGACCATATCCATTTTTTGAACCTGCCTTTTTACGAGACGGGAACGATAAAGAAAGGTCCTTTGACACAAACCGATGTGGATATGGTGAAAAAAATCTTGCAAGAAGTGAAGCCCGACCAGATTTTTGCCGCAGGTGATTTAGCCGACCCGCACGGTACGCACCGTGTTTGTTTGGATGCTGTCTTAGCGGCTTTGGATGAACTCAAAAGTTCTCCTGCGTGGGATGAGTGGCTTAAAAATTGCCGAATTTGGATGTATCGTGGAGCGTGGATGGAGTGGGAGATTGACCTCATTGAGATGGCTGTGCCGTTGTCGCCCGAAGAGTTGCGTTTCAAACGGAATACGATTTTGAAGCACCAAAGCCAGATGGAGTCAGCACCTTTTATGGGCAACGATGAGCGGCTTTTCTGGCAGCGTGCCGAGGATAGGAATCATGCCACTGCCGAGTTGTATTCGCAGTTAGGTTTGGCAGAATATGAAGCCATAGAGGCGTTTGTGCAGTATCATATTTTGTGATTTTCGACAAAGTTCAGTTCGCTTGCTGATTGATTGTGCTTGCAATTTCGTAACAGTCGAACTTGTTGGATGTTGTTTCAACTTCATCGTTTCGTACAGCTATAATTTTTTTTCGGCAGTTTTTACTTTTTGAAAAACGAGCGAGGAATGTGGCAATAACCGTTTGGATTTTTTTCTAAATAGTGCTGATGATACTCTTCGGCAGGGTAGAAATTTTGCAGGGGCAGTTTTTCGACAACCATCGTTTGCGAGTACTTTTGTTGCTCTTCTTGCCACGCTTTTTCAATGATGGGCATGTTGGTTGGGTCGGTGAAATAAATCCCTGTCCGATACTGCGAACCCTTGTCTTCACCTTGCTGATTGAGGCTCGTGGGGTCAATGATGTCAAAAAAGCGTTTTAGCAACTCGTCCAATGGGATTTGTTGCGGATTATAAGTTATACGAACCGTTTCTGCAAATCCCGTTTTGTCGGTGCAAACCTGCTCGTAGGTGGGATTTTCGGTCGTTCCATTGGCATAACCAACTTGCGTGCTGACCACACCCGCAAACTGCTTAAAATAATGCTCTACACCCCAAAAACACCCACCTGCAAGATAAATTTCCTTCCGATTTGGTTCCATAATCACACCACTATATTGACGATTCTGTCAGGGACAACAATCACTTTTTTCGGTTGTTGGCTATTGAGATAGTTGGTCGTTTGTGCATCGGCAAGAACGATTTTTTCTACCTCATCTTTGGCTAAACCCTTCTGTATGGTAAGCGTAAAACGCACTTTTCCATTGAATTGAACGGGCATATTGACCGTGTCTTCCACCAAGTACTTTTCCTCCAAAGCAGGCCATTGAGCGTTGTAAATACTGTCTTTTTTGCCTAAAATAGTGTGCCAAATTTCTTCGGTGATATGCGGTGCAAAAGGCGACAAAAGAATTGCAAAAGGCTCTAAAATAGACGCTTTGTTGCACTTCAAAGCACTGAGTTCATTCAAAGCAATCATAAATGCTGCCACACTCGTGTTAAACGAAAAGTTTTCAATGTCCCATGTGATTTTTTTTATCAACTTATGCAATGCCTTCAACTCGTCTGCAGTAGGCGTTTCGCTCGATAAATTATCAAACAAATTCACCCATTTCCGCAAAAAGCGATGCACGCCGTCAATGCCTTTCGTGTCCCACGGCTTGGAGATTTCAATCGGTCCCAAAAACATCTCATACAGTCGCAAGGTGTCCGCACCGTATTTTTCAATTATATCGTCGGGATTGACCACATTATACATCGATTTGGACATTTTTTCAACTGCCCAACCGCACACATATTTGCCACTTTCCAACACAAATTCAGCGTCTTTGTACTCGGGCGACCATGCCTTGAAAGCCTCCAAATCCAACACATCATTATTGACGATATTCACATCTACGTGGATGGGTTGCACCTTGTCTTTATACTCGGCTGTTTCAATCAAACCGTGGCTGATATACCTGTTTTTTGTGCCGATTAAGCGATACACAAAGTTGGAACGCCCTTGAATCATACCCTGATTGATTAGCTTTGCAAAGGGTTCATCGCAGCACACCAATCCCATATCGTACAAAAACATATTCCAAAAACGCGAATAAATCAAGTGCCCTGTTGCATGTTCGCTTCCACCCAAGTATAAATTGACCTGTTTCCAGTACTCGTTGGCTTGCTTACTCACCAATCCGTTGGCGTTGTGGTTGTCCATGTAACGCAAATAGTACGCCGACGAACCCGCAAAACCTGGCATGGTGCTTAATTCCAACGGAAAAACGGTTTTATGGTCTATCAATTTTTTATCCACGACCTTTTCGTTTTGCTCGTCCCATGCCCAAATAGTGGCATTTCCGAGGGGTGGTTGACCGTCTTTTGTGGGCAAATAATTATCCACCTGTGGCAACTCCAACGGCAAACAATGCTCGGGCAACGTGTAGGGTTGGTCGTTTTTGTAATAAATAGGGAAGGGCTCTCCCCAGTAGCGTTGTCGCGAAAAAATGGCATCACGCAGGCGATAATTGACCTTGATTTTGCCCAAATGATGCTGTTCAATGTGCTTTTTCATCGCTGCAATCGCCTCTTTGACACTCAAACCATTGAGGAAATCGCTGTTTATCATCGTGCCTTCCTTCGCGTCAAAGCTGCTTTCCGAGACGTCTGCTCCCTCAATGAGCGGAATGATGGGGAGGTTAAAATGTTTAGCAAACGCATAATCGCGGCTATCGTGGGCAGGCACAGCCATAATCGCCCCTGTCCCATAACCAGCCAAGACATAATCGCTTATGTAGATGGGGATTTCTTGCTGGGTAAACGGATGAATAGCATAACCGCCACTAAAAACGCCCGTTACTTTGCGGTCGGCAATGCGTTCGCGTTCGGTTCGATGCTTGACGGTTTCTAAATAAGCCTCTACGGCAGGTTGTTGTTCGGCAGAAGTAACTTTTTGAACCCATTCGCTTTCGGGTGCCAACACCATAAACGTTACGCCAAAAACCGTATCGGCACGCGTGGTAAAAATAACAAAAGATTCGTCTAAACCCTTGATATTAAACAAGATTTCGGCACCTTCGCTCCTTCCAATCCAGTTGCGTTGCGTCTCCTTGATGCTATCTTTCCAATCAATCTTTTCCAACCCTTCCAACAGCCGCTGAGCATACGCACTGATACGCAAACTCCACTGCTTCATCACTTTTTGCTCCACCGGGAAGCCTCCTCGCACGCTCAAGCCCTCGCTCACCTCATCGTTGGCAAGCACCGTCCCCAGAGCCTCGCACCAATTCACTTTCGTGTCTGCCAAATAAGCCAATCGATACTGCATCAGGATATTTTGTTGCTCTTGTTCGGTCATTGCAGCCCATTGTTGTGCCGTAAAATCCTCTCCACCGTGCTTCTCAAATCGCTCAATCAACTTGCTGATAGGTTGTGCTTTGTCCAATTCGGTGTCGTAATACGAGTGAAAAAGTTGGATAAAAGCCCATTGCGTCCAATGATAAAACTCTTTGTCAGACGTTTTGACCATCCTATCCCAATCGTAACAAAAGCCGATTTTTTTGAGTTGGTTGATGTAGCGTTCGATGTTCTTTTCAGTCGTAATTTGTGGGTGTTGCCCCGTTTGAATGGCATATTGTTCGGCAGGCAAACCAAACGCATCAAAACCCATCGGATGCAACACATTAAAGCCGTTCAGGTGCTTGTATCGGCTGTAAATATCCGACGCAATATACCCCAACGGATGCCCTACGTGCAAGCCCGCACCACTCGGGTAGGGGAACATATCCAAGACGTAATAGGGTGGTTTATTGCTGGTATTTTCGACTTTGTATTGCTTATCTTTTTCCCATTGGTTTTGCCAACGGCTCTCTATGTCCGTAAAATTATATTCCATTGATGTAATTTTTAATTTCCTTGTAGATATTTTCGGGTGTAAATCCTAATTTTTCGTCCAACACTTTGTAGGGTGCCGAAAAGCCGAACGACTGCATTCCGTAAATTTTTCCGCTATCGCCAACCAACCCTTGCAACGTGCAAGGAAGCCCAGATGTCAAGCCAAAACGAGGTAACTTGGCAGGCAAAACGTCTTGTTGGTAGGTTGTGGGTTGCTGTCTGAAAAGTCCTTCGCTCGGTACGCTGACCACCTGCACTTGGATATTGTCCTTGTGGAGTAGTTCGGAGGCTTGCAACAAAGTGCTTACTTCCGCTCCAGAAGCCACTAAAACGACTTGTGGGTTGGTATCTTTCAGAGCGATATACCCACCTTTTGCCGTTTGGTCAAATTGCACGTTGGGCAACGAAGGTATGTCTTGGCGAGACAAAATAATGGCTGTGGGAGTGTGTTTGTTCTCCAATGCCAATCGCCAACAGTAAGTCGTTTCTTGGGCATCGGCAGGTCGCAAAACCAACATCGAAGGCTTTCCACTATGGTTTTGCAACTTTTCCATCAGTCGTATTTGTGCCTCTTGCTCGATAGGCTCGTGCGTTGGACCATCTTCGCCAACGCGGAAACTATCGTGCGACCACACAAAAATCACGGGCAACTCCATCAAGCAAGCCAATCGAACAGCTGGTTTCATATAATCGCTAAACACGAAGAAGGTAGCACATGCAGGGATAATTCCACCGTGCAAAGCCATACCAATCGCCACGCACGCCATCGTCAACTCACTCACGCCTGCTTGCAGAAATTGTCCCGAAAAATCGTTGGGAGCGAGGGCGTGAGTTTGCGACAAAAAGCCATCTGTCTTATCCGAATTGGACAAGTCCGCAGAAGCCACAATCATATTGTCCACCTTCTGGGCGAGGTGTTTAAGTACGGTTGCCGAAGCACTCCGCGTTGCACTGCCGTCTTTTTGCACAACCGATTCCCATTGCATATCCGGGAGTTGTTTTGCAAAAAACGCATCATATTGCTTTGCCAAATCGGGATTGGCTTTTGCCCATTGGTCGTACTTGGCGTTATATTCTTTGATGATGTCGGTGATTTCTTGGTCGCGTTTTTGATACATTTCTTTCACGTCATCAAAAATTACGAACGGATTGGCAGGATTTCCACCCAAGTTTTCGATGGTTTTGTTAAAATCTGCCCCGCTTTTGCTCAAAGGTTGTCCGTGCGTGGAGCATTTGCCTTCCCAACTCTCGCCTTCAGCATTCACAGCCCCTTTGCCCATTGCGGTATGTCCGATGATTAAAAATGGCTTCTTGCTTTGCTTCGATTTATCCAAAGCGGCTCTTATTTGGTCAATGTTATGTCCGTCTATTTCAACCACTTCCCAGCCCCAAGCCTCGTACTTTTGCTTCACATTTTCCGAAGTAACCTCGTGGCAATAGGTGGAAAGTTGCACATCGTTGGAGTCGTAGTACATCACCAAGTTATCCAACTGCAAATAACCCGCTAACCGTCCTGCTCCTTGACTTATTTCTTCCTGCACACCACCGTCCGAGATGTAAGCGTAAATGGTCGGATTATGTATTTCGCCAAAGCGTTGGTGCATCCATTTTGCTGCAATAGCGGCTCCCACAGCGAACGTATGACCTTGTCCCAACGGTCCCGAAGTGTTTTCAACGCCGTGCAAAACGTCTATTTCAGGGTGTCCAGGGGTTATACTGCCCCATTGACGAAGGTTTTGCAAGTCCTCCAAACTATATTTTCCGCACAAACACAACTGCGAGTAGAGCATTGGTGCCATGTGTCCAGGGTCTAAAAAGAAGCGGTCTCTTGCACGCCAAATTTTGTTTGCTTCGTGGGCGTTATCGTAGTTCATATACTCCGAGAAAAGCACGTTGATGAAGTCAGCACCTCCCATTGCACCTCCAGGATGTCCACTTTTTGCCTTTTCAACCATTGCGGCAATCAAAATACGCAAATTATTGCTCGCTTTTGATACTATATTTTTGTCTTTTTGCATAATTAAAAAGTTTAAATTCATTTTGTTATACCGACTAATTCTTTCGGCAAATCTTCTATTGGCAACATTTCTTTCAGGTTAGTTGTTAATTTATAATTGACTAAATTATCGGGATTCATTTTAACTAATTGCTTTTTGAAATTATCTTGTTGAATATAAAATTTTCGTGTGTCGTGTAAATAAGTAATATCTTCGTGCTTGAAAAGGCGATATACCACTTTATCCAAACAAATTCCAATGCACAACAGATATTGATAATTTCTTCGTGGCTCTATGCCATTGAATTGAAAAGTATCATTATTTTTGCCTTTTCTTGCCGTTTTAATCTCTATTTTAATACCATTTTGGGTTTTAATATCATACTCATTGTGGATAGTTTGCGTGGGATTTTGCTCAATGCTGGTTATGTTTTGTAGAATTGTTCGTGCAAATTCTTCGCCGATTTGACCGATAGCATTGGCTTCAAAATCTTTAATTTTTGAAAAAATATCGTTATATTGTTGCCCTAATTGCAACTCACGATGTTTGCGTTCTATAATTTCTTTCAACATTTGGTTGAGTGCATTTGTATCTAAACTCAT
>JBGUYG010000015.1:0-21793 GCA_045118535.1 Paludibacteraceae bacterium | reverse complement strand
GAACAATAACCCTATTTTTTACGCACACATCACGGACGAAAATGGGATAAACATCTCGGGGAGCGGGATTGGACACAACGGAATGCTAATGTTAGACCAATCGGTGGACGCCATTTACTACCTCAACCACAAACATTACACACCCATAGACGCTAATGGAGGCATCATAACCTATCCGCTGTCAGATTTGGCAGAAGGGAAGCACACGCTGTCGTTTCGAATTTGGGATTTGGCGAACAACAGCACGACCCGCAATCTCCATTTTGAAGTGTTCACGGGTTACGTGCCTGACGATTTTGCGTTGCTAATTTATCCAAATCCTGTGAAATTGTCAGAAAATGTGTATTTTCGTATCGCAATCAATCAACCCGAATATGTTACCGACATGGAAATTCGGGTGTATGACATAAGCGGAAAACTCTATTGGCACCACTCGCAAGAGACGTATAGCGAGATACAATGGAACGTAAAAAATAATGTGATTGGTACAGGTTTGTATATATATAATGTGCAATTTTTCGTAAATGGTACAAAAATTGTAAGGAAAGGAAAGATAATTGTTAATTAAAAAAGTCATATCAATGAAAAAACTACTTGTCGTTTCGCTTTTCGTGTGTTTGGGAGTAATGAATGTATTTGCAGTAGAAGATGAACTGAATCCTCTGATTACAGCGATGCCATCGTTGACGATTTCACCAGACGGACGTGCTTCGGGTTTGGGAGATATAGGTGTAGCAACATCAACTGACCAAAATTCACAACACTGGAATGCCGCTAAATACGCTTTCATCAACAGTAAAGGGGGCGTTTCTGTGAATTATTCTCCGTGGTTGCGAAAATTAGTTAAAGACATTAACTTGGCATATATTGCTGGTTATTATAAATTTGATGATTTGCAGGCTATTTCCGCTTCTTTCACGTATTTTTCGTTGGGTGAGGTGAACTTGACGGACTATTCTGGACAAGACTTAGGACACGCAAAGCCGAATGAATTTGCTTTTGACGTGGCTTATTCGCGTAAGTTGCACGATTTTATCAGTATGTCGGCAACCTTGCGTTTTATGTATTCTGACTTAAATAATGGCTGGAATGTGTCAACAGGTAGTGCTTCAACCGAGATGAAAGCAGCGTGGACCATGGCAGCAGACATCGGCTTTTATTATCGCCAACCCTTGGAAATCAAGAGTGGTACGAGTCTGTTGAGTGTAGGTTTAACGCTCAATAATTTAGGTGGTAAGATGAGTTATGACGACATCACCAAGCAATTTATTCCCGCAAGTATACGTTTGGGACTTGGATATAAAATCCCCTTCAACCGCTATAATAGTTTGGGAGTTTATGCAGACGTGAACAAATTGATGGTGCCCAGTCGTAATTCAAAATATGCCAAAGACGATGATGGCAATGAATTAACAGGCCAAAAATTGAACGAGTGGTATTCGGGTTTGAGTTCTGTGAAAGGTATCTTCTATTCTTTTGCCGATGCTCCGGGTGGCTTCAAAGAAGAAATGCGCGAATTGCAACCAGGTTTGGGATTAGAGTATAGTTACAACGACCAATTTTTCGGACGTGTAGGGTATAGTTACGAGAACTACTACAAAGGTAACCGTAACTACTTCACGTTGGGTGCAGGTTTCCATTTGAGTATCTTCTCGTTGGACGTTTCCTACTGTATAGCGACGGTTTCGACCAACCCACTTGACCAAACCCTACGTTTTACGCTCGGCTTTGACGTTGCAGGCATTAAAGACTTAGTTAGCAACAAGCGATAATGCGTATCGGTTTTGGGTATGATGTACACCGTTTGGTAACCGACCGTCCCCTGATTTTAGGTGGCGTGAATATACCACATACGCACGGATTATTAGGGCATTCGGACGCAGATGTGTTGCTACACGCGATTTGCGATGCGTTATTAGGAGCGGCTTGTTTAGGCGATATTGGGAAGCATTTCCCCGATACGGACGAAGCGTACAAAGGCATTGATTCCACCAAATTATTGCAAAAAACGGGCGAGATGATTGCCGAAAAGTACACAATCGCGAACATTGACGCAACTATTTGTGCACAAGAACCCAAGTTGGCACCCTACATAGAAGCAATGCAACAGAAAATTAGCAACCTACTGCACCTTGAACCTTCGCAAGTATCCATCAAAGCCACGACCACCGAAAAGTTGGGTTTTGTGGGCAACAAAGAAGGAATAAGTGCTTACGCAGTAACTTTATTACAAGAGATATGAAAAAAATAGTTTTCTTTTTGGTTTTACTATTTTCAGTTACGTTTTCTTTACACGCTGAAAATCGATTGGCTTTCTTGCGTTCGCTCACCAAAGCCGTGAATGGTCGTCCCGTCATTGAGCAATCGGGCGATGTTGTTTCGATGAAGATGGCAGACGAATGCTACGCTTATTTTGCCGAATCGCACGACACTATTTTTTGCATTCAAACTGTTTGCGAGCCGATTTGCTCGTCTATTGTGAAGGCTTACGACAAGAGTTGGAATTTTCTGACAAACATCAAACCAAACATCAAAGGCACGTTTTTGCAAGCCACCTTTGGCGAAAATTTGCAAATCGTCTGGCAAGATAACACCCACCAAGTAGAGATTGATTCAACCTTCCAATGATTCAACTCCCGCTTTTCTTAATCGGTTATATGGGGGCTGGAAAGTCCACTATCGGCAAGTCGTTGGCACAACGATTAGACTGGGCTTTTGTGGATATGGACGATGCTTTCGAGGAGTATTACAACATCAAAGTGGGCAAATTTATTGAGCAATACGGCGAAAATGCGTTCCGAATCAAGGAAAAACGCGTGGTGGAAGAGTTGGCAGACTGCGAGATACAGAAGGTGGTGTACGCCCTCGGTGGTGGCTATCCGTGCTGGGAAGATAATATGGATTGTCTGTTGGAGTTGGGGACGAGCGTGTATATCAAATGGCACCCTAAACACCTGACACAACGGCTGATGCTCACGGATTTGTCGCTCCGACCGTTGCTCAAAAATAAGACGAATAAAGAACTTTTATCGCATGTCCAACAGCAAATGGCACAACGCGAACCCATCTACCGCAGAGCGAATTGGGTGGTTGAGGCACCGTTGCAGAATTTTGGCGAAGAAAATGACGAACAAATTGTAGATTATCTATACAAAAAAATCCAAAACTATGACAATCAACGAGATACAAGATGAAATAATCGAAGAATTTGAATCGTTTGACGACTGGACAGACCGCTACGCCTTGCTCATCGACTATGGCAACCATTTGGAGCCGTTTCCGCAAGAGAAAAAGACGGACGAGAATCTCATTCCGGGTTGTCAAAGTAAGTTATGGTTTTTCATCGAGATGCAGGACGGGCGTATCATCTATCACGGCGAGAGCGATGCTATTTTGGTCAAGGGGCTTGTGGCGTTGCTCATCAAGGTGCTTTCGAACCACACCGCCAAAGAAATCGTGGATGCCGACATTTATTTTTTGGATGCCATCGATTTGAAAAACCACCTTTCACCTTCGCGTAGCAACGGGTTACTATCGATGCTCAAACAAATGAAACGCTTCGCTACCGAGCAGTATAAAAAGGAGAAAGGATAGCCAACCAAACCATAAGGCGATTTAGTTGGCTAAAAAAGTTGTTTTAATTACTATTTTTTATCAAATACCCAATCGCATTCTGGAAATATAATGACGTTTCCATCCTTAGCAACAAATCCCAAATTACCATTTTCTTTTACAAAAAGATAGTTGTTACTTCCGTACATATCCTCGTATTGTGGATTGATTAGCCATTTACCTGTTAAGTCTATACAACCATACTTATCATTTATTTTTACATATAGCATATAATCATACCTCCAATTAGCATCATCAAATTGTGGTTCTACTATCCAATTGCCCATTTGGTCAATCAATCCATATTTATTGTTTATTTTAACGATAGCTAAACCATTAGAAGCAAAATTACGTGCATCGTCAAATTGCGGATTGACGACAAATTTTCCTGTTTTATCAATATACCCCCATTTGTCGCCTATTTTAGCAAGTGCTAATCCATTCTTTCTAAATTGACCCACTTTATCAAACTGTGGATTGATGACCCATTCCCCTGTTTCGTCAATATATCCCCATTTGCCGTCAATTTTAGCATATGCCAAACCATTGCTACTGAAAAAACCAATCTGTTCAAACTTTGGTTCTATTACTATTTTTCCTGTTTCATCAATGCATCCCCAACCTTTCCCGTTAATATAAACAGTGGCAAAACCACGCGAAAAATCACCAGCACCATCAAATTGCGGACTGATTACCCATGCTCCAGTCTGGTCAATATAGCCTGTTTTATACTCATTGCTAATTATCACTGCTCCTGTTGGGTCAATATACTCATATGTATTATAGAGAATATCAGCGACCGCTAAGCCATTAGTAGGATCAAAATCAGATGCCCATTGCGACCGTGGTTCTATTATCCATTTTCCCGTTTTATCAATAAAGCCATATAGTCCATAAAGAACTCTTGCCAAGCCGTTAGTCCCAAAATCCCAAATAGCATCAAACTGTGGGTTGATTATCCATTCGCCATGTCTGCCAATATATCCCCATCTGCCGTTCAATTTAGCCTTTGCTAAGCCATCGTCGGTAAAAAATCGGGCAACATCAAATTGTGGTTCAATTACCCACTTTCCCGTTGTATCAATAAATCCTACCTTTCCATCACGACCAGCGGGGATAAAGAGAGGTTCATCTGCTTTTTTATTGTTATTCCCATCAATGTCGTTTTCGCAAGACACCATTATGCTGATTAGTGCAATCAACATACTTAAAAATAAAAATTTACTTTTCATATCATTCATGTTTTTATTAGTTTTCGTTCACTAAATCATAATTTAGTATTTATTTATAAATAGTTTTATTTCGTTGTCGTCGGGGGTTGCAGGCATGTTATCAAAAACTTCTTTATTTATTATGAGAGTTTCTTTAATGATTGATTTATATTCGTTATTTAGCCAACTATTTTCCCAAAGTTCACAGACGTTTTTAGTACCGTTAACAATTTGACATAAAATCTCTTCGTTGCATTCTTCTATTTGATAATTTTCTTTTATGACCATTCGCTGTAACCAAACCAATAAGTACCCCACATTCGGAAGAGTGCATATTTTTTTGGCAATTTGTTTGTATATTTTTTCTTTCGTTTTTTCGTCAGATTCGTATGATAGTATTTTAGCAATTATAGCAACAACTAACGCATAAACCTTGGAATTATGAAATGCAATATCTGTAAGAATTGCGACAAGAACAGTTAAGTTTTGATTTTGAATTTTTTGTGGTGTGATGTTTTCCATAAAGTCAGTTAACGCCTTTGCAATGCTTCCTGAATTAGAATACTCTTTTGATAATTTATGAATCAGCAACAAATGCTTCTGTAAAGTTGATTCTTCTTGTTTTGAAAAATTCCAATATAATTTATCTGGTTTAATTGAATCAGTGATAATTTCTTGGCTTATGAATGTTTTCTGTGAATTCAATTTAAAATTCAAATCAGTAAGCACTTCCGACAACAAACGCAAAATTTTTACAACATCTTCTTTGGTTTTAGCAAAAATACGATAATCGTCCCTATAACGCAGGATTTTGAAATCAGGAATAGAATTACCTATTTTTTCTGACAATAACATATCAGCATAACCTAAAACGATTTCTGCAATAAAATCCATCAAAATACTACCTTGGGGTATTCCATTCGTCTGTCGATAATGCATATTCTGCAAAAGATCATCTATATTATTCCCTAAATTCTTATCATTTCTTTTTTGCTTTGCTGTTTCTTTTCCATGAATAGCCCAAACAATAGAATGCGTATATAATGCTCCATAGCAATCTGTTATGTCTGTATTTGCCAACCAATCATATTGTAATGATAATTCAATAGATTGTTGTTCAATACGTTCCCACCAATTAGTAACAGAATCGGCAGAAAAAGAAGATGGTTCAAAATTGAACGGAATACTACAACATGCGATATTAGTGATTGCATTACATTTCCTAAAATGCGTTTTTAATGTAGCCCAATTTGATTCTTCCGTTATCGTGTTAACTAATTTGATATACAAAACAGGATGGATAATCTCCATTTTTCTCCATGCTAAATTACCATCTTTATTTTGATAGAATTTGTAATTTACATTGTCAACACTTTGTGGACTTATGTTAGTTTGCAATTTTGACCAATCCGCACCATTTATTTTTGTTGCCAACTTATCCAACAAGGGTTGAAAGTCAAAATACTTTGGCAAATCTATTGTTGAATAGCACTTTGCATTAAGGAAAAATTTTCTTGCATCCTCTGCTGATAATTCTGTTATTTTTTCTGCCATTTCCAACTTTTATCACCTCTGTCAGTCCCCGCAACAGAAAAAAATCAAACTATCAACTCATATAAAAGAAAAACGTGGGAACTTACTGTTACTCGTCCCACTGATTGAGGCTCTAGCATGCCCGAAAGTCAAGAACGAGCAACGCCGAAAGCCCACGCAAATATGTATACACAAAATATACATACCTCGTAGACATCACCGCTACTTTGTTTTCGACTTCTTTTTTGAAATGACCAAATTCCAATCAGTCAAGAACAAAGCGTAAAGTAACGCCTTCTTTAATATGTTTGTCAATCCCACCCTCCGCTTGTAGCTTCCGACAAGATTAACGGTGCAAAAGTAAATATATTTTTTGAAATAAAGGAATTATTTTTGTTTTTGAAGAAAAAACAGGTTTGTGCGACTATGTTTGCTTTTTGAATCGCATAGGATAACAAAAAAATAACCCGTTAGCATGTTAACTCTGCCAACGGGCGTTTTTTACTCTTTGATACTCACAACAGCACGCCGATAAGCGGAGCGTTTGGAGAACCGAAACTCTTTATTTCGCGTTTCGCCGTACCACTTCACTTCGATGTTGCTTTGTGGGATGCCAGCCGCAACCAGTTTACTCGCCACATTCTGGGCTCTCTTCTTCGAAATCCAATTATTCGCCCAACGTTTGCCGATACTACAAGCATACCCTTCAACCACTATCACAGCCGTTTTATCCATCTTCAAATACGCCTCGGCGAACGCTTGCACTAACGCCGCATCCTTCTTGCTTATGCTAAAACGTCTGAACTTGTAATGCGTCGCAATCGTAGGAAGCCCAACCGTGTTCGCATTGGCTTGCTCAGCCGAAGACACGCTTTTCTCAAAATCGGACTGGAACAACCCCACCTCGCTAATTGGCTTATCAAACGTCAAACGAACCGCTTTGGTGTTCGCCAAATTAAAAGCAGGTTTCTCGGGCACTTCCACCTTGGGCTCCTCTTTGGGTACTTCAACTACTGGCGGTTTCACCTCTTTTGGCTTACTATTTTTCTGCCAAATAATGTACCCCGCAACAGCAATCAAGGCACAAATCACCAGTAACAAAATGAGCGCACGCCTCCGCTTTTTCAAACAATCATTGCACACAAAACCATTCGAAGTATCTTTGCCATATCCTGCATCAACCACATTATCGCATTTGATGCACGTTCTCTTACTATCTGCCATCATATTAACTATTAAAATTTATATTCATGTCGTTTTATTTTCCAAAAATAATCGCACCGCACACGCCACCATCTCATCGCAAGGGCGTTTCTTATAGTAACTCTCCGTTCGTTTTTCGGGCGTGGGGTCGTTCGGCTCGGCTTTTGGCACCAAGCCTAACAACTCGCCACAAATCAGCGAACCATTGTCTTCCTTAAAGGCTTTGGCGTAGGTTTGGATGTTGGTATAATTATTTTTCTTCTTTTCCACATCTTGCCCTTCTGTACTGCCCGAACGCATCCCTTCCAAGATACTCAACCCACAAAAAGCCCCGCAAGTCTGACGCATACGCCCGATTCCACCACCAAAAGACGCACTAACTCGCAGTGCCACCTGCTCATCCAATCCCACCACATCCGCACACGATGCCACCACCGCTTGACTGCAATTAAAACCCTCATGAAACAGCGTCTTTGCTCGCTCTACTCGTTTTTCTATCTCTTCGTGTGTCATATTAAAACAATTTTTGCAATTTACTATTTGGGAAATAATGTGCCAAAATCTGCTTGTAATCAAACCCTTTTGCTGCCATCACAGCCGCTCCAATCTGGCAAAATCCCACACCGTGTCCCCAACCAGCACCCGTCAAAATGAAGTTGCCTTGTTCATCCCTATCCACCACGAAAGCACTACTATACAGATGGCTTTTGCTCAACGCACGGCGAATCTCCAACTCCTTGCCGATAATTATCGTCTTCTTACTACCCACAATTTCCAACTCGTAAATGCGACCAGACGAGCCTCGTTTGAGAGGGTTAAGTGCTTGAATTTCCCCAAAATCAATACCCAATTTTTCTTGTAGCAACGCACGAATTTCGGCAGGCGTATAAACCACTTCCCAACGGTAAAAATCGGTCGTTTCTTGGTCGTAAGTGTTCAAAACTTGCTTTAATATCGTTGCGTCATGCGTGTTACAAAACGACTCGGGCGTTGAGCGAATCCATACCTGAGCATTCACTTCGATGCTTAAATCGGGCAAAACGCCTTTTGCAGCGTCTCGTATCGGCTCCAAATAATCGTAATGCTCGTTTGCCCACGCGTTTTCGAACAACTCACTCACGCCGCCACAGCACTTGGAAAAGCGTGCATCGCAAATCTCCACGTTGTTTTCGTCGCTCGTGGCTTCCACCAAAACCTCTCCCCACGTCTCCTCAATCGCCTTGCGAACGTTTGCCGAAGCCTCTTTATGCTCATCACGGCGAGTGATACCCTCGTAACGTTGGCAGTGGTCGTCGGCACACACATCAAATCCCACATGGGCATCGCGTTCGTACCACACAATGCGTTTCTCGTCCGTGTTGATGACGCCCTGACTCTGCTTGTTCGCCACATGTTTGTTGATAATCGGTCGCAAAACCCAACTCCGCGAGATCACCGAATGGGCTTTGAGGTACTCAAAAGAGGCGGTTGCGTTCATCTCGGACGTGATAACCGACGTGAGATAATCCTCCACCCCAATGCGATTGATAGCCGTCTGCGTGCCGTCTGGGTTATGCACGATTTCGAGCGAGCCCTCAAACTCTTGGTCTTCACGCCGTTCCCAGTGGAAATTCACCCCGATAAGCACATTTTTCAGCACAAAAGTGGGGTTGGCTGGCGTACTATGCGGACCCGGTTGGACTACATCGATTTGCTTTTCCGTCATAATACCGACGGCGATTTGTGGTTGCGTTTTCATTTTCTTGCGACTTATTTGCACGAAAATAGGAAAAAAGTTTGAAAAAGCAATGTATTATGTGGATTTTTGACGAAAAGTATGTAAAAAATGTGTTTTTAAGATTTTTTTAGGCATAACTGTGCATTCCACCCAACAGAAAATTGACTCCAAAATAGGTGATTAGAACCGAGAAAAAAGCCAACAGACAATAAATATGAAAATGTTTGGGGTTTTGAAAGAATTTAAGATGTTGTGTATGCAGTGGCAAAGCGTAAATAAGCATTGTAATCAACGCCCACGTTTCTTTTGGGTCCCAACCCCAATAACGTCCCCAACTGATATTTGCCCAAATAGCCCCGATAAAAATCCCCATCGTTAGTGCAAACACAGCAGGATAGAGCATAATTTGCGAAATAATCATCAGCCGTTCGCGTAAAGTCGGCATACAAAGCCCTAAGAAACTGTTGAGCATAATGAAAGCCAATAAACTGTAAGCCAACATGATTATTGCCACGTGAATACTGAGTAATGGCGATTGCAAAACGGGCATAAGGTTCGTTAGTTGTGGATTAGAAGCCGTCATCATCGACACCATGAGCGACAAAGCCGCAATCAGCACGCCAAAAGGTAGTTGTAAGTGCAACGAATGCGGCGAATGACCACGATGAATCGAAATGCAAATGGTCAACAAAAACGTAACCCACGCGAGAAATTGCATCGTCTCGTGTCCGTTGGATAGCGGTAAATGTCCACTGATGTACCAACGCAAGGCTAACATCGCCGTGAGGAAAAGCCATTGCAAGCAAAGCAAGACTATGATGCCCCAAAAAGCACGTTTAGGCAGCGGACGCTCTTTGCTCCACAAAAGCACAAAAACTGCAAACAAAAAAATCCCAAACAGCATGTTTCCCATCGCTAGCGGACGCGTGTAATGGATACGCACAAAGGCTCGTTCGGCTTTGAACTTTTTTTCGGAAGGTAACTGACCAACGCTTACACTTTTGCGTTGATAGGCTCGCATTTTGCCGATGGTTTCAAAAGCGGTCGTGTTTTTCTGCTCATCCAACAGCAGGGCTATATGCGGAATGATTTGGGTGCGGAACTGCCAATCTTCAAACGCCAAATCGGGTGACGAATTTTCTACCCACGAATACCATCGTAGCGTTTTATGCTCTTCCACAGCCCAAATGCGAAACAGCGTACCCGTCGCAACCATAGAAATAAGTTGCACTTTTTCGTCCGTAGCGATGGCGTTTTTATCGCGTTGTTCCAGCAGATGCTTTAATTTATAACCGTTTTGGTCGTAAAAATCATTCAAAGAGGCATATTTCCCGTCAATTTTCAATGCTTCCCGAACATTTTTGCCTTTCACTTTGATAAAGGGCGTTTTTTTCCAACTATCATAATACAGCAGCCAACCCATGATCACTTGTTCTTCGGTTAAACCGTGAAAGTCGCTTTTGCCATGCACCTTGAGACAAACATCGTTCGCCATCGTTCGCAACGGACAAACACGCTCGTTATGATAAATGTACAAGTTCCCAAATTGGTTTGCCACAGCACGTTCGGGCACGCGAGGCAATTCGGTAGCCTGCACTGAAAGCCACGAACAAAGCAACAACACAACCGAAAGTGGCTTCTGAATCTTAGCAATTAACCCCTTAAAATACGAGCGTTTTTGCAGAAAAAATCCCAGCATAGAAAGGAAAAGCAACGCATACCCAAAGTATGTAATACCGATGCCCCACGGGTCGTACGAGATGGCGAGCGTTACCTCTCTGCCGTCAAAACTATGCTGATAAAAACGATAATGAGCGTACTCAAAAATACGATTCATAGACACTTGCCCCAACACTTTTTCGCCTATCGTAGGAAAAATATCAAAGGTTGTAATATAATCCAAATGTGCCGAAGTACCTGGATAGTATTCCGTGTCAAATTTTTGCAGTGCAATCGAAAAGGGCAATTGAACGCTATCTTTTGGTGTAATACAGATATTTTGCTTTACGTTTTCGTGCAATCGTATCGTGCCTTGTACACCAAATAAATGTGTAATCAAAGCCCCAAGAAGGATAAAAACAAAACTGATATGAAGCAGAAAAGTGAACGATTTTTTGTTCAAACGAACAAACGTAGCCATCATCAAAAACGCAAGCACCGCCCATAACGTAATGAACCAAACGCTTCCGTACATGTTTTCGCTTGCCCATTGTTCGCCGTTGATTTTCTGCAATAAAGAGGAAACTATCAGCGTGATAATAACGAGTATCACCACACCGATAGTAACCTTCTTTGTTTTTTGTTGATTAAATAGCATCTACAAACGCTACGATTGCATCTCTTTCGGTTTTAGAGAGATTGTAAAATTGTTTTACACTTTCATACGCATCCGATTCTTCGCTTACGGCATGCCACATGATGGCTTCGATTACGTTTCTGGCACGCGTGTCATGCAAACGTGCGGCTGTCTCATCGCCTGTACATTTTTGGTGCAAACCGCGTCCCCACAAAGGCGTTGTACGGCACCAACCCGTGCGAATATCCTCCACCATACATAATTTATGTTGCACAAAATCCGAATATGGCCATATCTTCTGATAAGCGTAATGTGGCATATCTGCTTCGCTTTTGAAGAACTTATTGGGATCCTGCAATTTATCGGGACCCGTAGTCCACGAAGGACGATGGCATTGTGCACAACCGATTTTTGTAAACAACTCTTTTCCTTTCCATACTGCCGAATCGTTGATATTTCGCACAGCCGGAACCGCCAAACCACGATGCCAAACCATTACATCGGTGTATTCCTCATCGGTCATTTCCACAGGCAGATTGGTCGAAGTGAGGTAATTATAGATGTTTTGCTCTACATTGTCGGTGAAAAATTCGGGGTTGTCTGTCGCATTTGCATATTGTTTGATATAATCGGGGAAAGCGGCTTGTACCTCAGCATCTTTTGATGCAACTGTCGCATAATTGGTACCCTTCAAATCCAAATAATGGTATCTGCGGTCGGAACGAGTAACGTTGGGAATGTTCCAAATGGCGTTTGCTCCCGCTGCATCTAAAATCGGTCCTCGCGACATCGCATACGTATAACGGCGAACATACTTCGTGCCATCACCTTGACGACTGTTAGTGTAGTAGGTTTTCCAAGTACCTCCCTCAAACCATTCGCTTTTCCAATGTTTCAAGTAACCTTTGTTAAAAGCCTCCTCTTCTCGTGCCCATTGTGCCGTAATCGAATCATCTGGAATCGCATCTGTCAAACTCGTTCCAAAAATCCCTATCGTGTTTTCCAACTTCACAGCATAGTTCATGTCGTTGCCCAACTCTTTCAACTGGTCGTAACTATAGATAGCCGAAGTAGGCATTTCAACCGTAGGATAGACCAATTCAAATTTTTCGCCATCGGGGAACGCATTGCCAAAGACGCCAGCCGTGTACGTGTTCCATTTGATAGTGATTTGGCTCTCATCAATAGGAGCTTTAAATGGTGCAACGGCGTGCAACTGTGGCATTCCAGCCACCCACGTACAATAGGCTTCCGTAATAGGATTATAGATGACGAGCAAGGTACCATTGCCGATTTCGGTTGAGTTATACGTCCCTGCTTCAATTCGTTTTCCGTGCCCATACCCTGGATGGCAATGAATACATGACGAACGCACATACACGGGTCCTAAGCCACCACGCGTTCCCGTAGGATTGCTCATGAACTGCTTTTCAAAAAGAGCCTCGCCACGCTTGAACGACTCATAAAAACCCGCTTCAACAACAGACGCAGTCGGCTGCTCAAAAGCGTTTGAGGTCGCAAGTGTAGTCGTTCCTTTTTTTCCACCCGCGTAATACCAATCGGGCAAAGAATTGTTTGTTTTATCGGGCGTGGGAGAGTCGTCATTTTTGCAACCCACAACCAAGCCCAAAACAACTGCACAAAGAATGATATACTTTACTTTCATAACGTTTTATTTTAATTATTTTGTAATCAACTCCATCACTTCACTCAACACGTTCGCCAAATCGGTTCCCACTACCTTCACGGCTTTTTTGGACTCTGCACCCGTGGCGTTTGAGGCGAACGGTTCTGGGATAGCAGCAATGGCTTCCAAGGCATCTTCAATCGCCTTTTTAACCCTTGTATCCAAATCGGGATTGATGCTTTGCACATAATTGGACAGCCCCGAACCACCATTTACACCCGCATACGAGTTAGAAATGGAACGGATATTATCCTGAAAATCCTCAATCGAATTGAGCGAATAAGGCGACTCAATATAGTTGCGGTCTTCGTCTTTGGCTGCATTGCAGGGCGTACCAATCTTCGCATTGCCCACTTCGTCAGCGATGTCAATGCAACCTTGGATGATTTCTTCGGCAGACTCCTGGAAGGTCTTAATAATGCTACCAGAAGCCCCTGCATTGTTCATATACCACGCATAACCCACTGTTTCATAACTCTTGTTATCCAATTCCGCATCTTGTAAAATTTTCTTCTTCGCTGCCGAGACTTTATCGATTCCTTCCCAGCACGCTTGCAACAAAACCGTTTGATTACGCAAATCTTCTGCCACCGCTTTCAAATACACCAACTTCGCACGCGTATAATCCGCGATAGGATAGAGTTTTACGTTGCTTTTGTCTGCATTATCGTGGGCATACAGCATATATTCAGCCGCATGAAACCCTAACAAACCATAGCCCAACTTATTAACATAGTCGGCACCTTGCTCTTCAACCAAAGCCATTGTTTCGGCGTTGCCCAATAATGCTTCCATAGCCGTTTGGTCAAGAGGCCACGAATCAATGTGCGGGTCAATGTTATAATCTGCCACAGGACCATACAAGAAACTTTCGCTTCGTTCCCAGTATTTACGTGCATTTTCCCAATGACCTGCTGCTACTTTTACGTCTGCTTCCGTGAGATTACCTCCGTCAGCTTTTTCAAACATAGCAGCACACGCATCATAAAGGTCTATTGTTGCATTGGCTAACGAATCATAAATAGGAATCACATTTTTAGCTGTATAATCCGCTACAATCCTCTTCAATGCTTGTTCTTTGGCTGACATGTCCTCCGAACCATTATCGTCATTTTTACATCCAACCAGCGTTGCCACACAGGCAATCATCACAAAATAAATTATTCTTTTCATACCCTTTTATATTTTAATTACAACTTAAAAAATCCACAATAGGTTATGCCAACCGAAAATTCGGGTTCGGGATTATATTTCCGATACATCTCGCCATCCGCATTTTGTGCCTTATTAAGTAATCCGTAAGCATATTCGCCCTTGATAATCAGCTCTGGTAGAGGCGAATAGTTGAAACCTGCCGAAAAACGTTGCCTGCCACACCACGAATAGCTATAATTTTTCTTCCCGTCCACCAAATACTGCGAATTAAAGTTATCATAGTGGAAAAAGAGATAGAATTTTTGTTGCTTTTGGGCAAGTTGTGCGTTTAATCCAAAGAAATCGTAGCCCACTTCACCCCAAAAAGAATAAGCATCGCTCGCCACAGATTGCCGTTTGGAGATGGAATTTTTAGACATCGACAGGTTAAACGAAGTAATCGTTGCAGCGTCAGCCAGATGCCCATATATCCCACTACCGCGAATAATCCAATTAAAACCTTGATACTTCAACTCCACCGAACCCATCGTCAAAGTCCCATGTACATTATCGTATTTTGAGGAAGACGTGTTTTGCAACGTGTTATGAAACGTATTGCCACAGTAGCCTGTTGCCGATAATCGCAGTCCAGTAGTCGGATAAAAATCCAAACGCCCCAAGCCCGCATACGTGTTGCCCAATTTGAACTCATACGGAGATGAAGCCCCATTTTTAACCCAGTATTGACAGCCAAACAAGTCGCTTTCCATGCCCGCTAAAAATTGTGCTGTATAACCTAACCATTTATGCCTGCCGTGAAACTGTATTCCTAATTCATGCCACGTACAAGGCAAAATTGTATTATCTCCTTGCGGACGAAAAACGCCAAAAAATTGATTGGGCTCGTGATGGGCATTCGTTCCACCCATCGGCACGATAAGCATACCAGCACGGATATTCGCCTGTTTACAAAACGATTTCTGCAACCAAAACTGCTCCAAAAACACCTCGCCACCACGTTCCACCTCCGTTTCATATTCGCCATTTTCTTCCGCTTCCACCTCCACAGCGACCTCTGTTCCACCGTGTTCGTATTCAATCTCCGAACTCATTGACCACCCTTTGCCAAAATCATAGCCCAAATAAATCACCACATGGGGCAAATCAAATTCGCCATACGAGTCATGCTTGTAACCCTCTGGATTGGTATATCGCTTGTAATTATTGGAGTAAAATTTGCGAGACATAGTCGCTTCGCCGTAGCCACCTATTGTGAATTTATTTTTGCGTTCGCTGTTCATGATTTGGGACTGTTCGGCAGCACTAATGCTCATACTGTCGGGCGTCAGTTGTTTGTTTTCCAATCGTTCTACACGCTGCAAAAGGGACTCCCATTGCGTCTGACTAACCAAAATTGAATCGTCTGCGAAGGCCAAAGGTGATACCAAAAACAGAATACTGAAACTATATGCTATTTTTCTGGCATGAAGTCCTTGCATCACTTTTTTAGCGTGTATATGCGGTGCAAAATTCCCCATTTTATACGCTAAAAACTTAAATCCACTCACTAAACCTACCAAAGCGAAGAATCTCTGATAGCGAGTTTTCAAAAATTTTGTTCCACAACCGAGGTAAAAAAGCCAACAAAGAAATGTTATGCAACCCCAAAAATCAATCCAAGAATCCATCGTGTTTTCGTATTAGATTAACCTGCGAAGGTACAGCTTTTTTTTTATTTGCAAATAAATTTTTAAATAAATGATATTTTTTGTTTTAAAAACACCCAAAAAGATGATAAAAACGCTACTAAATAAAAGGGATAGAGGGCTTTGGTAATTTTTTTTTAGTCATTTTAGCAACGGCATGATTGCTTTTCTGAACAGCCAAAATGCAGTAGATTTTTGCCGTACGAGACAACTGGACTATTGCTAAAGAAGAGAAATTACTCCTGGACTTCCGCTTTATCCTGCAATCACACCATAAAAAAATTAAACGCCGAAAGACTATTTTTTACAATTTTATCACTACTTTCGCACTCGGAGATTGATTGCTTTCAACTCCATTAACTAAAACAGAAACTAAAATTGGACTAAACTATGCGAATCATTACAGCGAATTTAAACGGTATTCGTTCCGCTACGAACAAAGGTTTTTTGGCGTGGTTGGGAACGACGAATGCGGATTTTGTGTGCGTGCAGGAACTCAAAGCACAAGAAAACGACTTGTCATCGGATATGAAAAACCCGTGTGGCATGCACAATTGTTTTGCGTTTGCCGAGAAAAAAGGCTATAGTGGCGTGGCGTTGTATTCTCGTCAAGCCCCCGACCGTGTGCAAGTGGGTTTTGGTGTGGAAGAGTTTGACCGTGAAGGACGTTTTGTGCGTGCGGATTTCGGCGATTTGTCGGTCATTTCACTGTATTTACCCTCAGGGTCTGCGTCCGATGAACGGCAAGCGTCAAAGTTTCGTTTTTTAGACGTGTTTCGACCTATTTTCGACCAACTGTTGCACGAGAATCGTAAGATGGTGGTGTGTGGTGACTTTAATATCGCCCATCAAAATATTGACATAAAGAATTGGAAAAGTAACCAAAACAACTCGGGTTTCCTGCCCGAAGAACGAGCGTGGATTGGCGACGTGATTGCGTCTGGTTGGACGGATGTTTGGCGATCGTTGTATCCTGATGTAGCGGGTTATTCGTGGTGGAGCAATCGGGGACAGGCATATGCGAACGATGTGGGTTGGCGGATTGATTATCAATTGTTGAGTCCCGCTCTTGCCCCGCTCGCACAGCAGGCTTTTATTTACAAAGACGAGAAATTTTCCGACCATGCCCCGTTGATTGTGGATTATCACGATTAAGAAAAATGCTTTGTATGAGAGGAGATGAACGCATTTTCAAGGATTGACATACCAAAGTGATGACTTTCCAAAGAGGAAATAGAGGTGATGAGAAGCCCTATTTGTGCTTCTGCCTCCCCAAAAAAATAATGCTACAATCCGTAAAAAATCCTATCTTCGCAAGGCACTTTTGATTATGTCCAACAACGTAACCCCAACAGAACGGCTCTGGAACGCTAATTATTGGCGTGTGATGACGGCGAATTTTTCGATGGCATTCTCTTTTTATCTGCTCACACCGTTGCTCCCACTGTACCTCTCCGAGCAGTTTGGAGCGGGCAAAGATACGATTGGCTTGGTGCTGTCGGGTTATGCGATAACGGCACTGTTGGTGCGGCCTTTCAGCGGATATATTGCGGACACGTTCCCTCGGAAAAAGGTGTTGCTCATCAGTTTGTTGCTGTATGTGGTGTGTTTTGGTGGCTATTTGGTGGCTGGTACGTTGCTTCTGTTTGGTATTTTCCGCACGTTGCACGGTGGTCCTTTTGGAGCCGCAACGGTTGCCAATAGTACGATGGCGATTGATGTGTTGCCCTCGTCTAAACGCACTGAGGGAGTGGGTTATTACGGGTTGAGTGGTAATGTGGCGACTGCGATTGCACCTTCGGCAGGCATCGCGATTTATAAATACACGGGGAATTTTGATGTACTTTTTTGGTTGGCATTGGCTGTGGCAGCGGTTGGGCTGTGGGCTGACTCGCGAATCAATATCGCAACACGGCAACCTGTGGCAGAAAAGAAAAAACTATCCTTAGACCGATTTTTCTTGCTCAACGGCTGGATGATTGCAGTCAATACGATGTTTTGTGGGCTTTGTTACGGCGTTTTGAGCAACTATTTGGCAATCTACGGCAAGGAAGTGATGGGTATCACGAGTGGCACGGGGGTTTATTTTATGATTTTGGCAATCGGCTTGATGCTGGCACGGTTGACGGGCGTTCGTGCCTTACGAAAAGGGCTTTTGACGCAAAGTGCATGGCAGGGTTTGTTCTACTCTACGTTGGGTTATTTGGTTTTTATCCTGTTCCCGAACAGTATCGGATATTATAGTTCGGCAGTGTTGATAGGTTGGGGAAATGGGCATTATTGGCCAGCGATTCAGAATATGATTATCAATATCGCTCGTAAAGATGAGCGTGGCACCGCTAATTCCACCACCCTGACCGCGTGGGATTTAGGTATCGGGTTGGGTGTGCTGTTAGGAGGCGTTTTGACGGAGCATTTGAGTTATCAGTTTGCCTTTTGGACGATTGTGGGCGTACACCTAATCGGCTTTTTGTTCTTCTTTTTCCGCACCCGAGTCGATTATGCCCAACAGATAGCAAAGAAAAGTGTTACCGAAGTGTAAAGCGTTCCAACTCCGCTTTGGCAACCTGCTTTTGCTCGCCCGAGAGCATGTTTTTTAGCAAAATAACCTCACTCGCCATCTCTTCTTCGCCAATGATTGCCACGTACGGAATACCTCGCTCGTTCGCATACGCCAACTGCTTTTTGATTTTGCTTTGGTCGAGGAACACCTCCGTCTTAATCCCATTCTGACGCATCATCTTGGCACATTGCATCGCGTATTGCGACTCCTCTTCGCCAAAACAAACGAACAAAACATCGGTATTTTGTGCGATATTTTCGGGGAAACGATTCAGTTCCGTCAGCACATCGTAGATACGGTCGGCACCAAAACTGATGCCCACACCCGACACGTCCGGCAACCCAAAAATACCCGTCAAGTTATCGTATCGACCACCACCCGTTATACTGCCCATTGGGATTTCGGTCGTTTTGACTTCAAAGATAGCCCCCGTGTAGTAGTTCAACCCGCGAGCAAGCGTCAGGTCTAACAGCAGGTTCGTTTTGTCCACCCCGCACCCCTCGCACAGCTGGAATAACTGCTGCAACTCTGCCACACCCTTCAAACCCTCGTCCGTGTCTTTGAGCAAATCGGCTAACTTGGTTAGTTTTTGCTCCGTTGAGCCCTCCAACTGCCAAATCGGTTGCAACAAATCTATCGCTTCTTGCGTCAATCCTTTCTGCCGTAACTCCTCTTCCATAGCCTCTTTGCCAATCTTTTCGAACTTATCGATGGCGACGGTCAAGTCCACCATCTTGTCGGGGAAACCGATGTATTGTGCGATGCCAGCCAGCACTTTGCGGTTGTTGATATGCACTTTCACCGCGATATTCAGCCGTTTATACACCTCCGCAATAATCTGCAACAGTTCCACTTCGGCGAGCAACGAACGCGTCCCGATAATGTCCACATCGCACTGAAAAAACTCGCGGTACCTCCCATGCTGCGGTCGGTCGGCACGCCAAACAGGCTGTATCTGGTAACGCTTAAACGGAAAGACGATTTCGGCACGGTGTTGCACCACATAACGGGCAAACGGCACGGTCAAGTCGTAACGAAGCCCTTTTTCAGCCACTTTGTTCGTGGTTTGTCCCAACGAAAGGTCGCCCGTGTTGCCCAACGCCGAACGCCAATCGCCCGAATTAAGAATCTTAAACAGCAGTTTGTCGCCTTCTTCACCATATTTGCCCATCAACGTGGATAGATTCTCCATCGCAGGCGTCTCAATCACCTGATAACCATACAGTTGAAACACACTTTTGATGGTGTCAAAGATATAATTTCTCCGATTCATTTGCAACGGCGAGAAGTCGCGTGTGCCTTTGGGAATACTCGGTTTCATGCTTTCCAAATAAAGTTATAGATTTTTTGCGTAGTGCCTTTTTCGGCTTGTACGTAGGCTTTGGTTATCTTGCCGATGGCTTTGCAGTCGTCGAGGGCATAGTCCATGGCTTCCTCCAACGTTCGGTAGTTCTTCACCACAAACCCACCTTTGTTCTCCACCAAGTCGCACGCCTCACGGAAACGCTTGTAGTTCGTTCCAAACACCACAGGCACGCCGTACACCGCCGCCTCCAACGTGTTATGGATACCCTTGCCGAACCCACCTCCAATGTACGCCACATCGCCGTAAGCGTAGATAGAAGACAGTTTGCCAATCACATCGATGAGCAGGATGCGTGCCGAACCCGAGTTATGTTCGTCGGTCTGCGAATAGTTGGCATAGCGACCCTCGAAGAGTTGGAAGATAAACTGCAGATGCTTTTCATTCAGTTCGTGGGGTGCCAAAATCAAACGCACATCGGGACGATTCTCCAAGTACCTCGCCAAGAGCACCTCATCTTTCGGCCACGTACTGCCTGCCACAATCACTTTTTGGGCATTCTTCACAAACGCCTCCACGATGGGCAGTTGTTGATGTTTATTGGCTATGTCGTCCACGCGGTCAAAGCGTGTGTCGCCCATCACCGTCACGTTTTTCACACCATGTTCGCCCAACAACTTTTTAGATGCCTCATTTTGCACAAAGATATGCGTAAAGCAGTGCAACAAATTGAGATACGCACCTCCAAAAATTGAGAAAAAGAACTGCGAAGGACGGAAAATAGACGAGATGAGATAGGTCGGAATCTTCTTCTCTTTCAACTCCTTCAAATACGCCGGCCACAAATCATACTTGACAAAAAACGCCATCTGTGGGTGTAACGCTTGCACAAAACGGTGGGCTTTGGAGCGAGAAGCAAACGGCAAATAAAACACGTCTGCCAACTCGTAGTTCTTGAAATGGTTGTAGCCCGAAGGCGAGAAAAAAGTTGCCACGATACGATACTGCGGCTGCTGTTTGTGTAGCATTTCAATCAACGGAATCGCCTGCTCAAACTCTCCCACAGACGAAGCATGAAACCAAATGACCTGATCATCTGGCTGGATGGTTTTGGATAAAGCGGGAATGGTTTGCCCTTGCCCTTGCACCAACATTTTAGCCTTCCGATGCCCAAACAATGCCGCTAAACGAACCAAGAAAAAATATATCCACATTATTCTATCACGTAAAAATTTGGGGCAAAGGTAAGAAAAAAAATAGAATTGAAACGATTTTTTCGCACCTTACCAACCAATTTATGATTCTGCAGTTCCCTGCAAAGCACCAAGAGGCTTTATTTAGGTCAAAAATGGAATTTTTCACTTTTCATCTTTCAATTTTCATTTAAAAAGATCCACGCCTGCCCCGCAACCAAGGTGAATCGG
Source organism: Paludibacteraceae bacterium (assembly GCA_045118535.1). Taxonomy (GTDB): domain Bacteria; phylum Bacteroidota; class Bacteroidia; order Bacteroidales; family Paludibacteraceae; genus Colicola. The sequence goes on along the minus strand of JBGUYG010000015.1, from coordinate 404 downwards.
GGAACTGGTTTTCACCTTTCACTTTTCACCTTTCAATTTAGGGAAAGCCCGCCAGAAGCAGCCCGCATCTCGAAAGCCACGCCATGGCGAGAGGCTCGCCACCCAACAAAGCCTACCAAACCAAAGCCACCCAAAAAGTGAAGGACGGGAGGCCTTCACTACTAACACGCCCCCCAGCCCCTCTAAGATAGAGGGGGAGCAGGCATACACTCAAATAGCACAACACAACAACCCACCACGAGTCAAGTCCACTCAAGTGTTATTCAAATAAATCGGCATGGGAACCTGTGCGTATTAGAATAAGTTGCAATTGAGAATCATCTTTGCGGTACATCAACAGCCAATCGGGTTGAATATGGCATTCGCGAAGACCGCGAAATTCGCCTTGGAGTGCATGGTCTTTG